>JAWVDX010000395.1:0-5001 GCA_033857015.1 Gaiellaceae bacterium | reverse complement strand
AAGGATCCGAACTTCTCGGCCCTCTACTTCCCCGGCCAGAACTGGTACGCGGCGACGTCGTGGGTCTATGACTTCGGCGGCTCCATCGCGATCAAGAGCGGTGGCCAGTGGAAGGGCAACCTCGCCTCCAAGAAGTCCCTTGCGGGCCTCACGGAGCTGAAGAAGGACGTGCTCGCCCTGTCCCGCGCGGACAAGACGGGTACCGAGGCCAACGAGTGGACGACGTTCTCTCAGGGCCACGTTGCCGCGATGATCGGCAACGGTTGGGAAGTCGGCCTGATCACGGATCCGAAGGCCGGTAACCCGGCACTCGCTCCGGTCATCAGCGCCTTCCCGATGCCGAGCCACACCAAGGGCAAGGCCATGCCTTCGTTCCTCGGTGGATCCGACCTCGCTGTTCCGGCGTCGGCTTCGAAGAAGTCGCTGGGCATCGACTGGATCAAGTTCTACACCAGCACCAACTCGGAGCGGCAGCTCGCGACCGAGGTTGGCGTGATTCCGAACACGAAGACGCTGCTCAAGTTCAACGACAGCAAGGTCCTCCTTGCTCCGTTCGCTCACGCAGCCAACTTCAGCTGGTTCGTTCCGACGGCGCCGCACTGGGCGGACGTCGAGAACGCGAAGGTCATGCAGAACCTGTACGTCCAGATCTTCACCGGGCGCAAGTCCGTGAAGGCTGCTGCAACAAGCGCCAGCGCTCAGATCACTCAGATCCTGAACGCCGGCTAGTCGGAAGTAGACCGGGTACAGTCGGGACACGTGGAACTCAAGGAAGAAACGAGCGCCACTGTCCCGGCTGGCACCCCCGCGGTGGCCGCCGGGCCTTCCCCGAACGGGAAGGTGAAGCGGCCTCGCCGCGTCAAGGAGCGCAACACGGGTGGCTGGCTGCCGTACGGGCTGGTGCTTCCCTCGGCGCTCGTGATGTTCCTCGTGCTCGGCGTCCCGATCTACACGATGGTCCGGTTCTCGCTGAGTCGCTACGACCTCCAGGACATCCTCAAGCATGTCCCGCACTACTGGGGTCTCACGAACTTCTCGACGCTGTTCCACGACTCGCTGTTCTGGTCGGCGACCTGGAAGACCTACGTCTTCATGGCCGCCTGCGTCCTCCTGACGGTGGTGCCGGGGCTCTTCGTCGCCCTGCTCTTCACGAAGCTCAGCACGTGGGTGCGCCTGTTGCTCACGACGGGCCTCGTGTTCGTGTGGGCGATGCCGGTGCTCGTCTACGTCAACATCTTCAAGTTCCTGACCGACCGCGAGTTCGGCGTCCTCAACTACGTCTTCTTCAAGCTCGGTCTCCAGAGTGAGCTGCTGCACAAGTGGACGGACAGCACGTGGCAGGGCTACCTGCTCGTCGTCCTCATGATCGCCTGGGTGGGGCTGCCGTTCATCGCCATCACCACCTACGCGGCGCTGTCCCAGGTGCCGCAGGAGCTGGTCGAGGCGGCTCGGGTCGACGGCGCCACGGGCTTTCGCACCTTCTTCGCGATCACGCTTCCGGTGTTGAAGCCGACGCTGATGATCCTCGTGACGCTCTCGATCATCTGGGACTTCGGGGTCTTCGTCCAGCTCTACGCGCTCTTCGAGAGCGGCGCCATCCCCGAGGCGTACTGGATCCTGCCGATCTACGTCTACCAGAACGCCGTCGCGCTCGGGCACTACGGGCTCGGAGCTGCAGCGTCGCTGATGTTCGTCGTCTTCACCGCGCCGTTCGGGATCGTCTACGCGCGCCAGCTGCTCCGTCAACAGTCGGACTTCGCATGAGCCAGGCGATGCAGCCCGAGATCGCGCCCGTGCCGGTCGCTCCTGCAGCGGACCTCGGCCCGAAGCGGCGCTTCTACAAGCGTGGCGGCTTCCGCCAGAGCCTGTGGAACGCGCTCGGCCTGTCGATCTTCCTCGTCATGATCTTCCCGGTCTACTGGATGGTCACGTCCGCGTTCAAGCCTGCGCGCTCCATCCAGAAGCAGCCGCCGGACTTCATCCCCAAGGACTGGACGCTCTACAACTTCAGCCAGGCGGTGCACTGCAAGCCGGGGACGACCGGCGCGGCTAGCGGCGTGGCCTGTCAGCCGGGCTTTTGGAGCGCGGCCGGCAACAGTCTGATCATCGTCGCCTCCGTCGTCGGGATCTCGCTCGTGATCGCCTTCTTCGCGGCGGCGGCGGTGGCGAAGTTCCGCTTCTTCGGCCGGCGCCCGTTCATCGTGCTGATGGTGTTCATCCAGCTCGTGCCAGGGATCGCGCTCCTGCTCCCGATCTACCTGAGCTTCTCGACCACGTTCCGGGGCCTCAACCTGCTCGGGCACCTCTCCGGTGTGATCGTCGCGTACATCGTCTTCTCGCTGCCCTTCATGATCTGGACGCTCCGCGGCTTCATCATGAACATCCCGCGCGACCTGGAGGAGGCGGCGATGGTGGACGGCGCGACCGAGCTCGGCGCCTTCATCAAGATCCTGCTGCCGCTCGTCGCACCGGGCCTCGTCGCGACGTCGATCTTCGCCTTCATCAGCGCCTGGAACGAGTGGATCTTCGCCGCGACGATCCTCCGGGGGAACACGCAGACGCTGATGATGTTCCTCTACGGCCTCGGCGGCGGCAACCAGGGCATCCCGTGGGGCACGATCATGGCTGCGTCCACGCTCATCTCGCTGCCTGCCGTCGTCTTCTTCATGCTCGTCCAGCGGCGTGTCGCCTTCGGCCTCACGGCCGGCGCCGTCCGCGGCTAACGCCGCGTTGACGGATCTCGGGCCTCGACCGTAGGATCGAGGGGTAGGGGCCGAGTCCTGTCGACCGAGGGGAATGGAATGAAGACCTATGTGATTCTGCGTCGCGGCGGATGGCGGTCGCCGGAGGAGCTCCAGGCAGCCGCTGCGCGGTCGAGCGACGTCGGGGACAACGAGATGTCCGACGACATCCGCTGGATCCGCTCGTACGTGCTCGCCGAGAGCGAAGGAGGGCTCGGGACGGTCTGCATCTACCAGGCCTCGAGTCCCGAGAAGATCCGGGAGCACGCCTCCCGCGCCGGCTTGCCGGCCGACGAGATCATCGAGGTCGCGGACACGGTGTACGTCCGACCCGATCCGGAACCGGCACAGGTCTGAAGCTGAGCCTGTCGAGACCCGCCCGCGAGGGCGGGTCTCGACGAGCGCCGGCGCTCCCCGACGAAAGACAGGAGAAAAGCATGAAGAAGATGCTCGGTCTCGCATTCGTGGTGCTGGCGCTCGGGGGCCTCGCGCTCGACGCGTACGCCTCGCCGGTCCGCCATGTGGAAGCGACGGCTTGCTCCCCGGACGGAAAAGACGTCACGATCGGCGGCAAGGCGGCCACGGTGTACTGCGGGCCGGCAAAGGCGACGGTCGTCATCGGCTCTCGGAAGATGACCTTCCGCAACGGGACATGCGTCTGGGGGAAGATCAGCTTCAAGTTGCGGATGGGCACGATCTTCCTCTCCCGCGGCAAGCCGCTTCAGCAGCAGCCTGGCTTCTCGATCTACGCGGGCGCGCGGGCACTCGTGGAGGTCTACTGGGGTGGAAAGTACTCCTCGGCGTCGCCGGTGTACACGACGGCGAAGGCGAACGCGACGCGGACCGGTGGCACGTTCAAGGGTCGGATCGGGAAGGGCGGCACTGGTCCGGCTATCAGCGGAACGGTCCGGTGCTCGTGAGCGCGGCGGCGTGGGCCTGCGGTCACTAGCCTTTCGACCGCGAGCGGGGCGTTCGAAGCAATGTGGCCCGCAAACCCTTCATTCAGGGGTTTGCGGGCCACCGCGAGGAGCAGGGGCGGCAGGACTCGAACCTGCAACCCCCGGTTTTGGAGACCGGTGCTCTGCCAATTGAGCTACGCCCCTGGGCGGGATTGCCGGGTGGGATTGTACTCGTGCCCCGAGGGGCACGATTCGGGCATGGCGAGCCGTATTGCGAGCAGTAGGGTTGGCGGGTGGCTCGCCTGTCTCAGCGACGCGCGCTCGGTGCGCTTTTCGCCGTTCTCGGCCTCGCGCTTGCAGGCGTCGCGGTCGCCGCGGCGAACCATCAGGTCTGGGTCATCACCTTCGCAGCAGGGGCAATTGCGCTCTGGCTGGGATCGCTTTCCTGGTCGCTTTTGCGCCCACGATGAGGAAAAGGGTTGCGCTAGTCGTAATCTGTAGAGGCTGTGGCTGCGGACGACACCCAAACTCTCTGGCGCCAGTACCGTTCCGGCCGCGACCAGAAGCTCCGCGACCGGCTGATCCTCACCTACGCGCCGCTCGTCAAGTACGTCGCCGGGCGGCTCGGCAGCGGCCTCCCTGCGCATGTCGACGAGGGTGATCTCGTCTCGTACGGGCTCCTCGGCCTGATCAGCGCGATCGAGCGCTACGACCCCGATCGCGACGTCAAGTTCGAGACGTACGCGATCTCGCGGATCAAGGGCTCGATCATCGACGAGCTGCGCCAGATGGACTGGGTGCCGCGCTCCGTGCGCGCCCGTGCGCGCGACATCGAGCGGGCGATCACCGAGCTCGAGGCGAAGATCGGCCGCGCGCCGAGCGAGGAGGAGATCGCCAAGAAGCTCGGCGTCAGCCAGGAGGACCTCCAGGACAGCTTGCTCGAAATCTCCCGCACCTCGATCGCGGCGCTCGACGAGCTCTGGACCGTCAACTCCTCCGGCGGTGACCAGGTCGCCCTCATCGACACGATCGAGGACACGCAAGGGCCGGAGCCGCAGACCGCGCTCGCCGCGACCGAGACGCGCGAGGCGCTCGGCGAGGCGATCGCCCGCCTCCCGGAGCGCGAGAAGCTCGTCGTCACGCTCTACTACTACGAGGAGCTGACGCTCCGCGAGATCGGCGAGGTGCTCGGCGTGACCGAGTCGCGCGTCTCGCAGCTGCACACCAAGGCGATCCTGCGCCTGAAGGCGCGGCTCTCCGGCGCGTCCACGCGCGCGGGCTTCGAAGCCTAAGATCCTCGGCGACCGCCGAGACCCTGCCGAGGAGGATTCGCTTCATGTCGATCGAGCCCGGGAAGATTC
>JAWVDX010000394.1:0-6320 GCA_033857015.1 Gaiellaceae bacterium | reverse complement strand
GCTCGGTTTGGAGCCGCTGCTCGAGCGGCGGCCCGCGAACCTCTCCGGCGGCGAAAAACAACGCGTCGCGATCGGCCGTGCGCTGCTCGCGAGTCCGCGTGTGCTGCTCATGGACGAGCCGCTCGCCGCGCTCGATGCGCACACGCGCGCGCAGGTGCGCGTGGAGCTCCGCGGCCTGCTCGCGGAGCTCGCGCTCCCGACGCTGCTCGTCAGCCACGACTTCGAGGATGCGGCCGCGCTCGCCCCGCGCGTCTCCGTCCTCGTCGAGGGTCACCTGCGGCAGAGCGGCACGCCACAGGGGCTCGTCGCCGCGCCGAGCGACCCGTTCGTCGCCAGCCTCACCGGGGCGAACTTCCTCGAGGGCGAGGCCCGTCCCGGCGAGGTCACCGAGGTCGTGCTGGCCGACGGCACGCGCCTGTTCTCGACCGACGGCGGCTCCGGGCGGGTCGGTGTCGTCGTCCATCCCTGGGAGATCACCGTGGCGCTCGTGGCGCCGGAGGACTCGGCGCTCAACCAGGTCGCGGGCGTCGTCGAGACGCTTGTCCCGGTCGGCAACCGCGTACGGGTGCGGATCGGCGCGCTGACCGCGGAACTGAGCGCGAGCTCGGCGGAGCGGCTCAGCCTACGCCCGGGCACCCGGGCCGTCGCCACGTTCAAGGCGACGGCGACGCGGCTCGTGCCGCTCTAGATCGGAGCCGAGCAGTCCGCGCAGCGCAGCCGCTCGGCCCGGCGCGGGAGAAGAAACGCCGGCAGGAAGCGGCCACGCTCGCGGCGCTCGCGAGGCTGAGCTTGATACCACGGCACCGCGCGGAGACGATCCTCGTCCCAGCGATACTGGTGCGGGTGTGGGATCAACGGTCGCCTCGCTCCGCGGGCCACCAGGCGCGGCGGCAGCGGGTGTCCCGGTCACGGCTGTCCACTCCCGCGACGAGCGCGAGCGGGCCGAGAACCAGGAGTGCGATGAGGAGAACGATGGCTGTCATGCCTTCACAGTGCCTGGACTAGACCATTAGCACCAGTCGAGGTATCGTTCGTAACGATCATGGAACTCGATCAATGGCTAGGGGTGGAGATCCGCCACTTCGCGGCGCTGCAGGCGATCGCCGAGGAGGGGACGTTCGGCCGCGCGGCGACGCGCCTCGGCTACACGCAGTCCGCGGTGAGCCAGCAGATCGCCACGCTGGAGAAGGTCGTCGGCGAGCAGCTGCTCAACCGGCCGGGCGGCCCGCGGCCCGTGACGCTCACCCCCGCCGGTGAGCTCCTCCTGCGTCACGCGCGCGGGATCGTCGCGCGCATCCAGGCGGCGCGCGCCGATCTCGAGTCGCTCTCCAGCGGCGCCGGCGGCACGCTGCGAATCGGCACCTTCCAGAGCGTGGGCGCGCGCGTCCTGCCGGCGCTGCTGCGGCAGTTCACGGCGGCGTGGCCGCAGGTGGAGCTGACCTTCCACGAGGCCGACGACGGCGTCCTGCTCGACCAGGTGGAGCGCGGCGAGCTCGATCTCACCTTCGGCGTGCTGCCGATCGGCGACCGGCCGCTCGAGATCTTCGAGCTGCTGCGCGACCCCTACGTGGCCGTCGTGGCGCCTGGCTCGGAGTTCGCGCGGCGCGGCAAGGTGCGGCTCCGCGACCTGAGGACGCATCGCCTCGTCGGCTACAACGACGACTCGCACTGCCAGGGGAACCTCGAGGCGGCGCTCCGCGGGCGCGGGATCGAGCCGCGCTACGTCTTCCGCTCGAACGACAACCGCACGGTGCAGAGCTTCGCGGAGGGCGGCGTCGGGATCGCGATCCTGCCCTTCCTCGCGATCGAGCCGAGCAAGGAGGCCGTGATCCTCGAGACGGAGCCGCGCCTCCCCCCGCGCTGGATCGTTATCGCCTGGCACCGCGACCGCTACCACTCGCCTGCGGCGCAGGCCTTCGTCGAGCTGACGCGCGCGTACTGCGCGCAGCTGGACGGTGCTGCGGAGCCGGTTCGCGCCGTCTCCGCCTAGGCTTTCGGCGTGGCGCACGACCACCACCATCATCACGCGCACGCGACCGACGACCGCCGCTCGCTCTCGATCGCGCTCGGCCTGATCGGGACGCTGCTCGTCGCCGAGGTGTTCGCCGGGCTCCTCGCCGGGTCGCTGGCGCTGCTCGCCGATGCGGGGCACATGCTTGCGGACGTGCTCGCGCTCGCCGGGGCGCTCTGGGCGGCGCAGCTCGCGCGGCGGCCAGCCGGCGGCCGCTGGACGTTCGGCCTCTCGCGCGCGGAGGTGCTCGCGGCGCAGGTCAACGGGCTGACGCTCCTCCTCGTCGGGGCGTGGATCGTCTACGGGGCCATCCGCCGGCTGATCGCGCCGACGGAGGTGCACGGCGGGATCGTCGTCGTCGTGGCGCTCGCCGCGATCGCCGTCAACGCCGCGGCGGCCGTTGCGCTGATGGGCGGGCGGCGGCGCAGCCTCAACGTGCGCGCCGCGTTCCTGCACGTCGCGACGGACATGGCCGCGTTCGCGGGCACCGCGGTGGCGGGCGGGCTGATCCTCGTCACGGGCTGGAACCGCTTCGACCCGATCGCCAGCCTCTTCGTGGCGGGGCTCTGCTTCTGGTCGGCCGTCTCGCTGCTGCGCGAGTCGACGCGCATCTTCCTCGAGGGCTCGCCGGGGGAGATCGACCCGGTTGAGGTCGGCCGGGCGATCGTGGCGCAGGACGGCGTCGTCGAGGCGCACGACCTCCACGTCTGGACGGTCACGAGCGGGTTCACCGCGCTCTCGGCCCACGTCCTCGTCGAGCCGGAGCGCGACTGCCACGCCCTGCGCCACACGCTCGAGCGCGTCCTCGAGGAGCGTTTCGGCCTCAGCCACACGACGCTGCAGGTCGACCACGCGACGAGCGGCTCGCAGACCGTCGTGCTCGGCGAGACGTTGCCGCGCCGAGGTCCGCTGCCCCGCAACTAGTCTGCGGGGCACATGGCCGCGCTCGAGGGCAAGACCGCGATCGTCACCGGCGCCTCGAGCGGGATGGGCGCCGCGATCGCGCGCCGCTTCGCGGCCGAGGGCGTCCGCGTCGTCGGCGGGGCGCGGCGCGTCGAGCGGATCCCGGCCGAGGCGACGGCGCTTCCCCTCGACGTGACCGACGTGGAGAGCTGCGAAGCCTTCGTCGCGGCGGCCCTCGAGCAGCTCTCCGGGTCCGTCGACCTGCTCGTCAACGCCGCAGGGCTCGCGCTCGGCCGCGACCTCGTCGACGCGTCCAAGGAGGAGGATGAGGAACAGGTCATCCAGACGAACGTCCGCGGGCTGATGCGCATGACCCGGCTCCTGCTCCCGCACATCCGCGACGGCGGGCACATCGTCAACCTCGGCTCGATCGCGGGCCGCCAGGCCTATCCGAGCGGCTCGTCCTACATCGCCTCCAAGTTCGCGGTGCGCGGCTACACCTACGCGCTGCGCGAGGATCTGCTCGGCCGGCCGATCCGCGTCACGACGGTCGACGCCGGTCTCGTCGAGACGGAGTTTTCCATCGTGCGCTTCCGGGGCAACAAGGACGCGGCCGACGACGTCTACCGAGGAGTGACTCCACTGACCGCCGAGGACATCGCCGACTGCGTGCTGTTCGCCGTCACCCGGCCCCTGCACGTGAACGTCGACGAGATCGTCGTGAAGGCGCTCCAGCAGACCTCCGGCTCGCGCGTGCAGCGGAACGAGGAGTAGTGGCGTCGCCGCTCACCATCCTCGAGGGCTCGACCTTCTGCATCTGCGACGAGAAGGGCGACGTCGGCGTCCACGAGCCGTCCGGCTTCTTCACGCGCGACACGCGCTTCCTTTCGATCTACCAGCTGACGCTGAACGGGGAGCGGCCGCTGATGCTCTCCTCCGGCAAGGTCGACTACTTCTCGGCGGCCTTCTACCTGCGCAACCCGATGGTCGGCGACCTGCCGCAGGACTGCCTCTCGATCGTGCGCGAGCGCTTCGTCGGGGACGGGATGCAGGACACGATCCGCGTCCGCAACGAGTCGATGACGCCGCTCAGCTTCGAGATCGGGCTCGAGGTGGGCTGCGACTTCGCGGACATCATGTCCGTCAAGGAGCGCGACTTCTTCCTCGGCGACCCGCTCAACGCGACGCCGCTCCCGCCGCTCGGCGCGGTGCACTTCGATGAGGACGAGAACCGCTTCGTCATCGTCGACAGCGCGGCGGTGAACGGCTCGGGCGCGCGCACGCAGGTGAACGTGTCGGAGCAGGGCCGCGTCGAGGGCAGCAAGATCCTGTTCGACATCACGCTGGCGCCGCGCGAGTCGTGGTCGCTCGCGGTCGACATCGTCCCCTCGCTGGACGGCAAGGTGGAGGCGCGGCATGCCGTGGCGCAGCGCTTCGGCGAGGAGCGGACACGCGTGCGCGAGTCGCTCTCGACGTGGCAGCTGCGCGTGCCGCAGCTGCGCGCCAGCTGGGATCACCTCGCCTATGCGTTCCAGCAGTCGGTCGCCGACCTGGCCTCGCTGCGCATGCGCAGCGGCAGCCGCGGGATCGCGCTCCTGCCGGCGGCCGGGATGCCCTGGTTCATGACCGTGTTCGGGCGCGACACCTTGATCACCTGTCTGCAGACCCTGCTCTTCGGGCCGGAGCTCGCGCACAGCGCGCTCGAGGTGCTCGCCGAGCTGCAGGCGAACGAGGACGACCCGTCGATCGACGCGGAGCCGGGCAAGATCGTCCACGAGCTGCGCCAGGGGAAGGCCGCGAGCCACTGGTTCTCGCGCTACTACGGCACGGCCGACGCGACGCCGCTCTACCTCGTGCTGCTCTCCGAGGTGTGGCGCTGGACGGACGATGCGCAGCTCGCCAAGGACCTCCGCGAGCCGGCGTTGCGCGCGCTCGAGTGGATCGACAAGTGGGGCGACCGCGACGGGGACGGCTTCGTCGAGTACGGCAAGCGCTCCGAGCACGGCCTCGAGAACCAGTCCTGGAAGGACTCCGGCGACTCGCAGCGCTTCCGGGACGGGAGCATCGCGACCGGGCCGATCGCGCCCGCCGAGGTGCAGGGCTACGTCTACGACGCGAAGACGCGCATGGCCGAGATGGCCCGCGTGGTCTGGGGCGACGCGGAGCTCGCCGACCGGCTCGAGCGCGAGGCCGAGGAGCTGAAGCGCCGCTTCGACGAGGCCTACTGGGTCGAGGATCGCGGCGGCTACTACGCGCTCGCGCTGGACGGCGAGAAGCAGCGCGTGGATGCGCTCTGCTCCAACATCGGGCACCTGCTCTGGTCGGGGATCGTTCCGGAGGAGCGGGTCGACGCGATCGTCGACCAGCTGATGGGCGAGGCGCTCTGGTCGGGCTGGGGGATCCGGACGATGTCGGTCGACGACGCCGGCTACAACCCGCTCAGCTACCACAACGGGACGGTGTGGCCGCACGACAATTCGCTCATCGCGTGGGGCCTCGCGCGCTACGGGCGCTGGCCCGAGGCGCAGCGGATCGTCCACCGGATGCTGACCGCGGCGAAGCACTTCGACTACCAGCTGCCGGAGGTCTTCGCGGGGCTGCCGCGCGCGGAGACGCCGTTCCCGGTGGCCTATCCGACAGCGGCGCGGCCGCAAGCCTGGGCCGCCGGCACGCCGGTGATCCTGCTCCAGGTGCTGCTCGGGCTGCAGCCGAACCGGGAGCGCCAGGTGCTCGAGTCGCTGGCGCCGGGCGAGCTGCCCTCCTGGGTGGGCGACGTGCGCCTGACCGGGGTGCGCTGCCTCGAGCGCGTCTGGGACATCCGCCTCGAAAACGGCGCGGTTCGCGTCGACGAGGTATAGGTGAAGATCGGGATCATCTCGCCGGTCTGGTTCCGCGTCCCGCCCGACGGCTACGGCGGGATCGAATGGGTCGTCTCGCTGCTCGCCGACTCGCTCGTCGGCGCGGGCCACGACGTGACGCTCTTCGCCTCCGGCGACTCGAAGACCAAGGCGACGCTGGTCGCGGTCTACGAGAAGGCGCCGAGCCTCGAGATCGGCCGCACGCTGCCGGAGATGCACCACGCGCTGGCGGCGCTCGAGCGCCACGGGGACTTCGACATCCTGAACGACCACTCCGGCCTCGCCGGGGCGGCGCTCGGCGGGCTGACCGGCGGCCCCTTCCTGCACACGGTGCACGGGCCCGTCGACGGGCCGATCGCCCCGCGGATCTACCGCCAGATCGCGAAGGTCGCCCCGAACGTGGGGCTCGTCTCGCTCTCGATGAACCAGCGCAGGCCCGCCCCGGACCTCCCCTGGGTCGCGAACTGCCCGAACGCGCTCGACCTCTCGGTGTACCCGTGCCACCCGCACAACGGCGACTACCTGCTCTTCCTCGGCCGGATGAGCCC
>JAWVDX010000393.1:0-3184 GCA_033857015.1 Gaiellaceae bacterium | reverse complement strand
CCCTCGAGTGCCTGGCGGACGAACGTGGGGATCGCGCGCCCGTCGTGCGGGCGCATCCGCGGGCCGTACGTGTTGAAGATCCGCACGATGCAGGTGTCCACGCCCTGCTGACGGTGGTAGGCCATCGTCAGGGCCTCGGCGTAGCGCTTCGCCTCGTCGTAGACGCCGCGCGGGCCGATCGGGTTCACGTTGCCCCAGTAGGTCTCCTGCTGGGGGTGGATCTGCGGGTCGCCGTAGACCTCGCTGGTCGAGGCGAGCAAGAAGCGCGCGCGCTTGACCTTGGCGAGCCCGAGGGCGTTGTGCGTTCCGTACGAGCCGACCTTGAGCGTGTGCAGGGGGAGTCGCAGGTAGTCGATCGGGCTGGCCGGGCTGGCCAGGTGGTAGACGAAGTCCACCGGCTCCTCGATCGTCAGGTGCTGGGTGAGGTCATGGTTGACGAACGTGTAGCTGTCGCCCCGAATGTGGTCGATGTTCGCCAGGTTCCCCGTGTCGAGGTTGTCGACGCAGATCACTCGCATCCCCTTCTTGAGGAGTGCATCCGAGAGATGCGAGCCAAGGAACCCGGCCCCACCGGTTACGACGGCAGTAGGCACGGGAAGCGATGGTACTACGGTGCTCCACGGGCGGTCGCAGGCTTTACGGAACCCTTACGGCTATTCCGAGACGCGCACGCGGAGCAGCACCCAGACGGCCTTGAAGCCGTCGCGCCAGGTGATCTTCTTGCCCTCGGCGTAGCTGCGGCCGTAGTAGGCGATCGGAAGCTCGTAGATCCTCAGGTCGCGCTTGCAGATCTTCGCCGTGATCTCCGGCTCGATCGAGAAGTCGCTCTGGCGGAGGTTCAGCGACGGGAGGATCTCCGCCCTGAACGCCTTGTAGCCCGTCTCCATGTCGGACAGGGTCGTGTTGTAGAGGACCCCCGTGAGCAGGCTCAGGAAGCGGTTGCCGACGAGGTGCCAGAAGAGGTACGCGCGCTGCGGCCGACCGCCGGAGAGCCGCGAGCCGTAGACGACGTCCGCGACGCCCCGCTCGATCGGCTCGATGAGCTGCGGCACATCGGCGGGGTCGTATTCCATGTCGGCGTCCTGGATCACGGCGATCTCTCCGTCGATGTGCGGGATCGCCGCGCGAATCGCCGCGCCCTTGCCGGCGTTGGCCTGGTGCAGGACGAGCACGCCCTTCGCCGCCCAGGGGGCGAGCACCGCCTGTGTCGCGTCGGTGGAGCCGTCGTCGACGACGATCACCTGGCTGTCGAGGCCGAGCGCTTCGATTCGCTCGAGCACCTCGCCGATCGTGGCCGCCTCGTTGTAGGCCGGGACGAGGAAGGAGACGCGCATCAGGCCTCCTCCCGCTCGCGGAGCAGCTCCGCCGCCAGGAGCGGCGTGAGCGCGCCGCAGACGAGCACGATCGAGCTCGTGACACGGTCGGCGGACGTCTCGAGGTACCAGCTCAGCGGCAGCGTGCTCACCCAGTAGACGGCCGCCAGCCCGAGATAGCCGGCGCCGACGAGCGCGAGCAGAAGGATGCCCAGGCTCCGGCGCCGGCGGAGCACGAGCACGCCGAGCAGGAGGCTCGTCGGAACGACCAGGAGCCAGCTGTTCAGCGCCAGCGCATACCCCGGCAGGTCGACGAGCGCCGTGCCGAGCCGGTGCGCGCGATCCGTGAGGTAGCCGAGCCGCAGGAGGTCGCCGAGCTTGTAGTCCGGGGCATAGACGACGTCCTCGACCCGGAGCCACACCTGCCAGGGGACGGCCGCGAGGATCGGCAGCGGCAGCAGCGCGAGGAGCGGCCGGACGTGGCGGGGGCGATCCCAGGCCGCGGCCGCGAGCAGCGCGAGGACGAGCAGGAGGCCGAGCAGCGACCCTTCCGCCTTCGTGAGCGCTGCGCCGACGAGCATGAAAGCCGCGATCGCCAGCAGGCGCCAGTCGCGCTCGAGCAGCCACAGCGCTCCGGCCACCGCAGCGAGCGCGATCAGCCGCGCGAGTGGCGGATCGCCGAGCCCCGTGCCGATGAAGCGCCCGAACGCCGGTGCGAGCGCGAGGACGAGCAAGGCGGGCCACAGCACCGCAGCCGGCACGCGGCGGACGAGCAGCACGGCCAGGCCGCCCAGGAATGCCGCGGCGAGCAGCCAGTCCTGAAACGCGAGCACGACTGCATCCGCGCTCCCGGCGAAGCGGAAGACGGTCGCGTGCATCGCCGGCACGAGCGGTGGATACTCGGGATGCGCGAAGCTCGCGAAGCCGCCTTCCAGATGGGGGCGGAGCCCGTGGAAGTAGTAGATCGCGCGCCCCTTCGGGATCCAGAACGCCCAGCCGTCCCACACTGCCGGGCTGCCGGCCACTGCCGCGTGGATGCCGAGGAGTCCGACGTAGACGGCGAGCGCGCCCGCCGCGCCCAGTCCGAACAGCCGCGCCAGGCCGGACGGCGCCGGAGCGGCCGGTTGGAGTGCCGGCGCCGGCGCCGGGAGGACGAGCGCCAGGCCGATTCCGCCGGCCACGAGGACGAGCGCGAGCACGAGCGGCTGCCAGAGAGCGAGCGATGCGCCGAGAACCAGCGAGAGGCTGATGAGCGAGCCCAGCGAGCACCAGCCGAGCACGAACGCGAGCCCCGTGAAGAGCAGGGCGCGCCGCGCGCTCCGGACGACGCCGAGCCCGACGAGGAGCGCCTCGCCGACGGCGAGCAGGAGCAGATCCAGCAGGAGCGGCCCGGCCGTCCCCACCTAGCGCCGCACCTCCGCGATGTCGACGCCCTCCGCGACGTGGACGACGCGGGTGTAGCGCAGCCCGAGCGCGTCCAGGTCGCCGCCGAAGGAGAGCACCCACTCCGCGCGCTTCGGATACTGCAGCTGGCGGCGCGGCAAGAGCCAGAACGCCGTGAGCGGGCGCACCGCGTCGAGCGTGAGCGGCTGCGAGGCCGGGACGCCTGCTCCGGTCACGACGGCGTAGACCGTGTCGCGAGGCAGGAGGCGGCGTGCCGCCTCCACGAGTGCGGGATCGAGGTCGACCGCGGCCAGCGGCGCGCGCTCGCGTTGCGTCTGCGAGAGCCTCGACACGCTCGCGACGGTGCGATCCTTCGGGAGCTTTGCGACCGCGGCGACGAGCGACAGGGCGAGTGCGACGGCGACGACCGTCCGGGCGCTCACCGGAGATCCCTGTTCGACTCCATGTCGAACCACATCGCGAAGAGC
>JAWVDX010000392.1:0-2579 GCA_033857015.1 Gaiellaceae bacterium | reverse complement strand
GAGCGGGCGATCCACTACACCGGCCACATCAAGATGATGGGCGCGGTGCAGCCGTTCATCTCGGGCGCGATCTCCAAGACGGTGAACCTGCCCGAGTCGGTCACCGTGGACGACGTCGCAGATGTCTACATCGAGTCCTGGCGGCTCGGCATCAAGGCGGTTGCGATCTACCGCGACAACTGCAAGGTCGCGCAGCCGCTCGGCGCCAGGGACGACAAGGGCGCCGTGACGCTCCTGCCTGCCACCGGAGTCGCTCCGAGGCGCCGCCGGGTGCCGGAGGATCGGACCGAGGTCGGACGGAAGTTCACGGTCGGCGACTACGAGGGCTACATCCACGTCGGGCTGTACGAGGACGGGACGCCCGGCGACATCTTCGTCGACATCGCCAAGGACGGGACGACCCTCGCAGGAGTCATGCGCTCGCTGATGATCTCGGTGTCGCTCGGGCTCCAGTACGGAGTGCCGCTGGAGGTCTATGTCTCGAAGTTCGCGCACATGCGCTTCGAGCCGAGCGGGCTGACGAACGACGCGGACATCCGCACGGCGAAGTCGCTCGTCGACTACATCTTCCGCTGGCTCGGCAAGAAGTTCCTCACGATCGACCAGCAGGAGGAGATCGGCATCCTCTCCCTGGAGGTGCGGAACCGTCTGTCCCAGGCCTACAGCCAGGACAGCGCTCCTGCCGCGCCGCAGGCAGAGATCGTCCGCGGCCAGACGGCGCTGTTCAACAGCCACGAGGACGCGATCGAATGCTCCCGCTGCGGTGGCCGCATGGTGCGCGCCGGCACCTGCTACACCTGCCGCGACTGCGGGACGAGCACCGGCTGCGGCTGAGCTGAGAGCCGAGGCGGACACGGATGGACACGAGCACGCGTGAGGGCCGCCCCGGAGGGCGGCCCTCACAGTCTCTGTCGCCGTTGGAAAGGGTGCGCGACAAGAACGCTCGTCCCTGGTCGAGGCAAACCGGCATCGTGGGCGCGAGGGATGCCTGATACCGTGGACGTGCAGACCCGCAATCCCCGGGCGCAGCGCCGTACCTTGCGGGTCTAGACAAAGGACTCGCACGCACATCCGCCTCAGCAGCGCAGGCCGGAGCGAGTCGGTTGCCAACCCACTCGACGATCGAACCTGGCCGGAGATCCGAGGGAAAGAGATGATGAACGAGCCGCTGCTCGCAGGTGCAGCAACGAAGCAGCACTTGCGTGTCCTCATCGCGAACGAGCGCCAGGATCGACTCAAGCTGCTCGCGCGCGTGATCGAGGAGTTGGGCCACGAGGTGGTCGCCAGCAAGACCTCGGTGGACGAGGTCGGCCCTGCCACCGCGAGAGAGCGACCCGACGTGGCGATCGTCGGTCTCGGCGAGAGCCCGCAGCACGCCCTCGACCTTGTGTCGGGGATCGTGCGCGAAGCGTTCTGCCCCGTCATCGCCGTCACGCACACTCACGATCCGGAGTGGGTGATAGAGGTCGCAAAGCGGGGCGTCTACGCCTACATCGTCGAAGGCGGCCCGGAGGAGATCCAGAGCGCGATCGCGATCACGCTGCGCCGCTTCGCGGAGCACCAGATGCTCCAGGGGGCCTTCGATCGGCGCGACGCAGAGGCTTCGCGTGACCAGGAGGTCAACCAGCTCAGGCAGCGCGACGCGCTCGAGCTTCACGATCGCGTGGTCCAGGGACTGTCGGTCGCGCTCCTCGCGCTTCAGCTGGACGAGCACGAGCAGTCCGAGGAGGCGCTGTCGGACACGCTGACCGGAGCGAAGGCGATCGTCGCCCGCGCCGTCGAGGAGCTGACGGCGAACGGTGTTCCGCACGAGGAGCTCATCCGCATCGCTGCGGGCTCATGACGGATGAGCCGTGGGCAAATGGTCGGGCGATCGATGTCTTGATCTGCGACGACGTCGCAGGAATCCGGGCGCTCCTGAGGCGTCTCGTGAACGATCAGAAAGGGCTGTGTGTGGTCGGCGAGGCGAGCGACGGCGACGAAGCGGTCGCCCAGGCCAGAAAGCACCAGCCGGATGTGATCCTGCTCGACCTGGCGATGCCTCACCGCTCCGGCCTGGACGCTCTCGTCGAGGTCAGGCAAGCCGCCCCGAACGCACAGGTGATCGTGCTATCCGGGTTTGCCAGCTCCACGATCGCAGCCGAGGCGCTCGGGCTCGGCGCGGCGTGCTACATCGAGAAGGGCGCATCTCCTGGCGAGATCGTCAGAGCGATCGAGCACGTCGCACTCGGCAACCATGCTCCCTCCCCCGCTACCGCCCATCGGATCACCACGATGCGCTCCTGAGCGCGGCTCAGCGGGCCGTCCAGCCGCCGTCGACGAGCAGCGTCGTGCCCGTGACGAGTGAGGCGGCCGGGGAGGCGAGGAACACGACGGCGCCGGCGACCTCCATCGGCTCGCCGATCCGGTGCAGCGCGGCGATGTTCTCGACGACCTCCGCGCGGAACGCCGCGTCGGCGAGCGCCGGCTCCGTCCCGGGCGTCGCGATGAAGGTCGGCGCGACCGCGTTGACGGTGATCCCGTGCGGGCCCCACTCGACGGCGAGGCACTTCGTGAGGTGCGAGACGCCGGCTTTCGCC
>JAWVDX010000391.1:0-3144 GCA_033857015.1 Gaiellaceae bacterium | reverse complement strand
GAGGAGCTCGTGTTGACGTGCAGCGTCCCGTCGCGGGCGACTCGCGCCGGCCAGGCGTTGCGGGAGATCGCCTCGCCGACGAGCTCGGGCCAGCGGGTCACGAGTGTGCTGGCGACTGGCGACTCGCTGCCGCTGCCGAGGCGGCCGAGGATGCGGTCGAGACCGTCGCCGAGGCGTTCCATCAGCGGGTCACCACGGTGCCGGGCGTGACCTCGAGCAGCTGCGCCGGCGGGCGCGGCAGCGCGCCGGCCGTGGTGGCGGTCACGACCGTCTGGCCCAGCTGCTCGAGGCGCTGCGCCAGCTGCTCGCGGCGGCCCGGGTCGAGCTCGGAGAGCACGTCGTCGAGCAGGAGCAGCGGCGCGATGCCGCGGCGCTCCTGGATCAGCTCGGCCTCGGCGAGCAGGAGCGCCAGCACGGTGAGGCGCTGCTCGCCCTGGGAGCCGTAGGAGCGCAGCTCCCGCTCGCCCGCGCGCAGGACGACCTCGTCCAGGTGCGGGCCGACGCTCGTCGCGCCGCGCTCGAGGTCGCGGGGGAGCCGGCGCTCCAGCTCCTCCACCGTCGGCTCGGCGCCGCTGTACTCGAGAGCCACGCCTGGAAGGCCGAGCTCGCCGGCGCGTGCGGCGAAGAGCGGCGCCAGCTCCGCGAGGACCGCGCGGCGCGCCTCCTGGAGCTCGGCGCCGAGACTGGCGACCTGCGCCGTCCAGGGAGCGAGCGTCTCGCGGTCGCTCACACCGAGGCCGACGCGACGCAACGCAGCGTTGCGCTGACCGAGCGCGGCGCCGTAGGCGATGGGGAGCTCCGCCCGCGCCGGGAAGAGACGGCCCAGAACCCGGTCGAAGTAGGCGCGGCGGGCCGCCGGCCCCGCCTTGACCACGGCGAGCCGGTCGGGCGTGAAGACGAGCGTCGCCACCTCGGCGCGCAGCTGCTCCGCCGCCCGGAGCGGCGCGCCGTTCAGCTTCGCGACCTTCCCCTCGCCGCGGCGCAGCGTCAGCTCCAGCTCGATCGGCGTCGGGCCTCGCGAGCCGCGGAGCGCGATCCTCCCGGCCGCTGCGCCGAAGCGGATCAGCTCGCCCTCGGCGCGCGTCCGCGGCGAGAAGCCCTGCGTCGCGACGTGCAGCGCCTCGAGGAGGTTCGTCTTGCCGACCCCGTTGCGCCCGACGACGAGCACGAGCCCCGGCTCGAGGGCGAGCTCCAGGCGCTCGTAGGAGCGGTAGTCGCGGAGCGTGAGGTCGGAGACGATCAGCCTGCGAGGCGGATCGGCATGAGGAGGTAGGTCGGGTCGCCCTCGCCGCCGTCCAGCACGGCCGGCCGCAGCGGGCTGATCAGCTTGAGCGTCAGCTCGTCCGCGTCGATCGACTCGACCCCGTCACGCAGGAACTCGGCGTTGAAGCCGATCTCCAGCGGCTCGCCGGAGAACTGGACCGGCAGCGACTCCCGCGCCTCGCCGACGTCCTGCGTCTGCGCCGAGATCGTCAGCTCGCCCTCCGCGAAGCGCAGCCGCAGCGGCGAATTCCGTTGCGCCATGACCGAGACGCGACGCACGATCTCGAGCAGCTCCGCCTTGGGCAGCGCGAGCTCCGCCTCGAAGGACGTCGGCAGCAGCTGGTTGTAGTTCGGGAACTGCCCGTCGATGCGTCGCGTCGTGAGCAGCGCACCCTCGGTGGCGAACACGACCTGGTTGTCCTGGACGCCGACGTCGATCGTCTCGCCCGCCGTCGCGATGCGCCCCAGCTCGGCGAGCGCCCGTGCCGGGATGATCGCCTCGAGATCCGGGAGGTTGCCGCCGATCGCCGTCTCCTTCACCGAGAGGCGATACGAGTCGGTCGCCGCCATGACGACGGAGCCGCTGGCGAAGCGAACGAGGATCCCCGTCAGCACCGGCCGCGACTCGTCCCGCGAGGCGGCGCGACTGACCCTGTTCGCCGTCTCGAGGAAGGTGGCCCGCTCGACCTGGAAGCTCTCCGTCGCCTCGGCCACCGGCAGCCGCGGAAAGTCTTCGGCGCTGAAGGTGTGGAGTCGGTAGTTCGCGGTGCCGCAGACGAGCTCGAGCGCATGGTCGCCGCTCTGGTAGGCGAGGCTGACCTCGCTTGCCGAGGATGGGAGCTGACGCACGATGTCGAGCAGCACGCGTCCCGGCACGACAGCCGCGCCTTCCGTCTCGACCGCTGCGCTCAGCGAGCTGCGCAACGAGAGCTCCATGTCGGTCGCAGCGAGTGTGAGTGTCCCTTCCTCCGCACGCAGCAAGATTCCGCCGAGGATCTGCACCGCGCCACGCGTCGAGACGGCGCGAGCGACGACGGTGATCTTCTCGGCAAGCTCCTGCCTGGAGCAGGTGAGCTTCAGCGACGATCCGACAAGTGCTTCTGTTTCAGTCATTTTCTTTAAAAGAACCTCGTTGTAGTGATAGGGAGTGTGGACGACGGGGAAGACTGCCGCAACGCGTGGCTCTGTGCGGCTCGACCCTGTGAGGCGCGACTGGGGAGAGATCCGAGTTACGCACAGGCCTGTTTCGCCGCGGAGCGGTTGTCCACCGAATCAGCGCATCTGCTTGATCCGCGCAGTGAGCTCTTGCACAAGGTTGTACACAGCGCGATCCTCCCGGATCAAGCGTGTGATCTTCGACGTGGCGTGGATGACCGTGGTGTGGTCGCGCCCTCCGAACTCACGTCCGATCTTGGGGAGCGACGAGTCCGTCAGCTCACGCGAGAGGTACATCGCGACCTGACGCGGGTAGACGATCGCCTGGGAGCGCTTGTCGCCGCAGAGCTCCTCCAGGGAGAGACCGAAGCGCTCCGAGATGATCGCCTGGATCTTCTCGATCGAGACCTCGCTCGCCTCGCCTTGGGGGAACACGTCCTTCAAGACGTCCTGGGCCAGCTCCACGGTCATCGGACGGCCGGTGAGCGAGCTGAACGCAACGACCCGCGTGAGCGCGCCCTCGAGCTCGCGGATGTTCGTCGAGACGAGTCCCGCGATGAAGGTGAGAACCTCGGGGTCGGGGACGTAGATCCCGTCCGTCTTCACCTTCTTGCGCAGGATCGCGATGCGTGTCTCGAGATCGGGCGGCTGGATGTCGGTGATGAGCCCCCACTCGAACCGGCTGCGGAGCCGGTCCTTGTGCTCGAAGAACTGGACGTCGTCGAT
>JAWVDX010000390.1:0-10031 GCA_033857015.1 Gaiellaceae bacterium | reverse complement strand
GGATCCGTGACGGTCGCGGTCGCGAACGCCGGCTGGATCGCCTTGAGGTGTGCAGCCCCGCTCAGGCTGATGCGGTAGCCGTCCACCGTCACCGTGGGGCTGAACGCCGGCAAGGGGCGGGGCTTGTACGCACCCTTGACGACGATGGTCGACACGAGCTGGAAGTTGCGCTGGGGCCCGGTCAGCTTCGGGTACGCGTCGACGAGCACGTGATAGCGGCCGGGCGCGAGGAGCACAATCGGCTGCCGGATCGTTCCGTCGGAGCCGATCTTCGGATGGCGGTGGACGATCGTCGACAGGTCGTCGCGGACGATGATCAGGTGGACGCCCGTGTGCGGCCCCGACCCGGTGCGATAGTCGACGAGCGCCGCCCCCGAGGGCTGGTCGATCCTGAAGGAGACGTCGACCGACTTGCCCGCCTCGACTGCACCGGTCGGCTGGAAGCCGGCGAGATGGAAGGTGCGGGCCGCCTGGATCGTCGGCGCTGCGGGAGCTCCGGAGGAGGACGAGCAGCCGGTCGCGAGAGCGAGCACGACCATGAGAAGAAGCCCACGCCAGGTCGACGATGCCACGCGCTCGCCTGGGCTCCGCATGCGAGGAGGATAACGCTCGAATGCTCCGGACCCGCCCGATGACGGTCGCCTGCCGTTGTGCTGCTGGCGAAGCTCGAGTGGGCCGTCGGGCGCCGCAGGGAGACATCCGCTCGCACGGCCCTGCTGTGGCTGTCTAGTCTCGTGCCGGATGCGAAAGCTCGTCCTTGCCGTTCTCGTCGCCTCGGTCGCCGCGCTGGCCTCCGTACAACCGGCAAGGGCGGACGGGGACCCCGCGAGCGACTTCCTCTACACGGGGGATCTCTACCCGGCGTCGATCGCGAGCCCGGTCTCGCGCGACGTCGAAGCGCAGCTCCGAGGCGTGCTGAGGGCGGCGGCGAAGCGTGGCGTGCCGGTGAAGGTCGCGCTGATCGGCGGTGCGCAGGATCTCGGCCAGTTCCCGCAGCTCCTCCGGACGCCGCAGCGCTACGCGGCGCTCCTCAGCAGCGAGCTCACCCTGTACCGGCGGCTGCGTGCGCCGGTCGTCGTCGTCGACCCGTTCGGCATCGGGATCGGCGGCAACGAGCGGCGTGGCGGGAAGCTCGTCGCGGTCACGGCGGCCCGCCGGAAGCTCCTCGTGCGCGGCGTGCCGCCGCCGGCCGGGCCGCAGGGTGACGCGCTCGCGCGGACGGCGATCCTGGTGGTGCGCCAGATCGCGCGGCTCGAGGGTCATCCGCTTCCGGCGCAGATCGCGCCGGTCACGCTGGCGGAAGGGGGGACGGCCCCCGCGTCGAGCGGGCGCAAGATCAGCTCCTGGCTCCTGGTCGGTGGGGTGGCGGCGCTGTTCTTCGCGAGCTGGCTCGTGTTCGAGGTCATCGCGATCCGTCGCGAGCGCAGGGAGACCGCCCGCGGAGCCGGCGACGTAGACGAGTAGCGTCGAATTGCGATCATGCGGGCGTGCCACCGCTCAGCTCGAAGGATCGCGCGCAGCTTCCCGACAGCGCGTTCGCGTACATCGACTCGCTCGGCCGGCGCCGCCTGCCGATCAACGACGCGGCGCACGTCCGGAATGCGCTCGCGCGGTTCAGCCAGGTCGTGTTCGAGGACGAGGGCGCGCGCGACCGGGCGCGCACACGCCTGCTGAGGGCGGCCCAGAAGCACGGGATCGTGCCCATCGGCTTCGTCAGCGCGCAGCTGCAACCGCTGCGGAAGCTCCCGAAGGGCGAGGTCAGCTTCCTGCTGACCGACATCGAGGGCTCGACCGAGCTGCTCGGGCGCCTCGGCGACGGCTACGCGCCGCTGCGCGCCGACGTTCGCCGGCTGGTGCGCGCCGCCGTGCGGCAGGCCGGCGGTCGCGAGGTCGATGCGCGCGCGGACGACCTCTTCGCGGTCTTCGAGCGTGCTCCGGCGGCGCTTGACGCCGCGCTCGCGATCCAACGTGGGATGCGCGCCGGCCCGTGGCCGGCGGGGAACGACGTGCGGCTGCGCATCGGGATCCATCGCGGGCGCCCGACGCTCACCGACACCGGCTACGTCGGCCTCGCGGTGCACGCCGCCGCGCGCATCTGCTACTCGGCGCACGGCGGCCAGATCGTCCTGTCCGCCGCCGCGCGTACGGCGGTCCTCGAGTCCCTCGCCGAGGGAGTCAGCCTGAGAAGCCTCGGCGCCTGGCGCTTCCAGGGCTTGCCGCAGGGGATGGACCTCTTCCAGGTCGACGCAGCGGACCTGCTCGCCGACTTCCCGCCGCCGCGATCCGCATCCGCGGCGGATGGATAGCTCCTTCGACACGGACTTCGTCGGGCCGCGCCACCGGTTGCGCGAGAGCCTGCTGCTGAAGTCGTTCCTCGGCGCTCGGCCTGGGCCGTCCGTCCTGAACGTCGGCGCCGGGCAGGGGAGCTTCTCGGCGCTGCTGGAGGAGCGCGGCTTCGAGGTCACGAGCCTCGACACGGCGCCCGAGGCGGTGGAGCTGTTGCGGCGTCGCGTCCGGGGCGAAGTGCTCCGTGCCGATGCGGGCGACCTTCCCTTCGCTGACGCGACGTTCGATGCCGCGGTGCTCGGTGAGGTGCTGGAGCACATCGAGGACGACCGCTCCGCACTCGTCGAGGTGGTCCGCGTGCTGCGCCCAGGCGGCATCGTGGCCGTCTCCGTTCCGGCCAATCCGGCGTACTTCGGCCCGAGCGACGAGTGGGCCGGCCACGTGCGCCGCTATACCCGCGCCGGCCTTCTGGCACTTGCGGAGTCGGCGGGCGTGAAGGTGGAGCGCTGCAAGGCCTGGGGCTTCCCGTTCTCGACGCTCTACCACCGCCGCCTCTACGAGCCGCGCCTCCAGCGAGTCGGCGCGAAGCAGCTCGAGGGTGCCGCGGGCGGGCCTGCGCTGAAGGCGCTCGGCCTGGTGCTCGCCGCCGACCGGCTCTTCGTCGGCGTCGAGAGAGGAGCCCTGGGCTACCTGCTCGTCGGCCGGCGCGGGTGATCCGCCAGGGGTGCAGTCGCTGCGCTCAGGGAATCGCCAGCTGCGGGGGTGGCGCCGGCGCCTCGGCACCAGGCCGCGCCTGCGCGCGCCGCCGGACGGGCGCCACGTCGACGAGTCTGAAGCCGGCGAACATCAGGACTATCCCGACGAGCTCGCCGGCGAAGACGAACGAGTAGTCCCCGGCACGCGAAAGACCCGTGGCGAGCGCGATGACCACTGCGCCGGAGCCGATCCAGAGGTTCGTCCGGACACGCTGCCGGCGCACGATCGAGTAGAGCGAGCCGCCGATGAGGAAGAGGCTGCCGAACGAGTTGAGCGCGATCGCCCAGAGGAAGGCGTGCCCGCCGAGCGCGGCGTTCGCCGGCGGCTGTCCGCCCGGGGCGGCCGCGAGCACGCCTGCGTCCACCGGGGCGATCGCCACGCTCAGGACCGCCGCCGCGGTGGCGAGCAGGAGCGCCCCGACGAGACCGTCGCGCACACGGCGCGGCAGCAGCAGCCACGCGGAGCCGGCGCCGAGGTACGCGACCGTGAGGACGCCACCGGCCAGGTAGTAGACGCGGAAGAGCGCCGGGCTCCAACCCAGTCTTTGTGCGAGCGCCTCGGCGCAGGTGGCCGCTGCGAAGCACAGGAAGCCGGCCGCCCAGAGCGCCTTCTGGCCCGCGGGCCGGCGGCGGAACGAGCTCGCCAGCAGGAAGGCGAAGAGCACCGCGACGAGCGTCGCGGCGACGGGGAAGAGCCCGTGGATCACCGCAGGGGCCGTCGCATGCGGCCGCGAGGCGATCGCAGTCGTCGGCTGTCCCGGCGCCACGATGCGGAGGTAGGCGAAGTCACGGCCGCCGAACATGCCCTCGTGCGTCGCCGCGAAGACGTAGCGGCCGACCGGCAGGGGCCGGACCGGAGCGAGCACAAGCTGCCGAGCCGTGCGCGAGCGCTGCGCCAGCGCGACCGCGCGCCCGTGCGCGAGGTCGAAGAGCCGGTATCCGCTCGCGCCGTCGACCGCAGCCGCCCGCGCGAGCAGCGTGCGCACGTCGCTCGCGTGGAGGCTGAGCGCATCGGGCGGGAAGCGATCCTGCGGATCCGACCAGGCGAAGAGCTTCACGATCCCGCTCGAGGTCGTCAGGAACTGACCGTTCACCTCCGAGGTCAGGTGCGGTTCGTACGAGTAGCGCACCACGCTCGAGCTGCTGCCGGCGACCGCCCCGACGAACGGCAGCGAGACGAGCAGGAGCAGGAGCGCTCCCGCCGCGACGCCGACCCGCGTGCGGTAGCCGCCGGTGCGCCGCCGGCGTGGGCGTGGGCGAGGGTCGAGCCGGCGACGGCGCCGGCTGTGCGCGCGATAGAGCGCTGCCGAGGAGAGGACTGCGCTCGCTCCGAGCCAGGCGAGCTCGACCTGCCAGCCGATGCTGCGCAACGGCCCGTTGCCGTACGGCGTGAACGCGATCGGGATGACCGCCCAGGCAATCGCCGGCCCGGCCAGGAGGAGGACGCTCGCGGTGAGCGGGAAGCCGGCGAAGAGCCAGCCGACGCCCGGGAACCCCATGAGGGCGAGCGGGAGCTCGTACCCGGCGAGCGACGCCGGCTTGCGGCGCCTCACCCGGTTGGGGATCTTGCCGCTGTAGACCCGGGGGAGGTCCGCGAGCGCCTCCCGGCCCGCGGCGCGCTGCCCCGCGGTCATCGTCCAGGCCGCCGCGGCGAAGCCCGAGAACCCCGCGAGCACGGCGAGCGCGGCGGGAACGAGCACCAGCGCCGACCACGGCTCGAGCGCGTCGACCGCAGCCCCGAAGCTTTGCCCGCCGGAGACGCCGTGCGCCTCGACCGCCGCGAACGCGAGCCCGCCGGCGTAGTAGACGGCCATCCCCGCAGGCACGGCGACGAGCGCGAGCTTCGTCGCCCGCCTGCGCTCGCGGCCGCCGACGAGCTGCAGCAGGCCGAGCGCCAGCCCGACGAGCATCATCATCAGCCCCGCGAGCATGTTCAGCTGCGCGTGGAGGTTGACGATGACGTCGCCCGCGTCGCCACCACGATCGAGCAGCTCGTTCACGGCCGGGAACGCCTGCAGCGGCCCCTGCAACGTGCCGACGGCGAGCGCCGCGCACCCGGCGAGCACGAACCCCCGCACGGGCATCCCCGCGCTCCGGAACGACCGCACGATCGTCGCCAGCAGGAGCCAGAACGCCCCGAACATGAGCAGCCCGCTCCCCATGATCAGGAACGGATGGAGCGCGGTCGCCTCCTCCGCCTGCTCGGGCGTGAGACCGTGATGGACGACGAGCCTGCCCTCGTGGACGCCGAGGTAGAGGCACGAGGCGTAGAAGGCCAGCGATCCACCGAGCAGGAGGCGGAAGCACCGATCGGCCGCGAAGCGCGAAGGCGCCTTCCCACCGAGCGCCGGCGCGAGGAAGAAGAGCGACCCGGCGACGAGCATCGTCAGGCCCGTGACGAGGTTGATGTGCGCGTGGCTGATCGGGTCGATCCACTCACCCGCGTGGCCCGCGCGGTAGAGCCAGTCGGCGTTCGCCGGCTGCACCTGGATCACGCCCTGCACCGTGCCGACGGTCAGCGCGGCGGCGCCAGTGGCGAAGTACTTCCAGAGATGGCCGGCCGGCTTCTTGATGCGGACGAGCCGCGCCTGGAAGACCGTCACCCCGACGTTGGCGGCGAAGCACCAGTAGCCGATCCCCATCACGCCGGCGCCGATGCCGATCGGCACCTTGTACCACTTGCCCATGTGCGCCTTGGCCGCCTGGTACTCCCAGCCGTGCTGGACGAGGCGGCTCATCGCGATCCCGTTCCCGACGAGCGCCACGTAGAAGACCGCCAGCCCGACTGCGGTGAACCAGAACGCGCACTGGGCGAGCCCTTCGCTCGCCAGCGGCCGCCCGACGATCCGCGGCAGCGCGTACCAGCAGAGCCCGGTGGCGATCAGCGTCCCGCCGCCCACGATCATCATGTGCGTGTTCGAGAGGTCGCGCACGAGGTGGCCGGCGTAGCCGCCACGCGCCAGCCAGGACGCGACCCAGGGGAGGTTCTTCACCACCATGTGCAGACTTCCGAGCACGAGGAAGCACCCGCCCGCGACGAAGTACTTGACGAGCTTCCGGTCGTGCGCGGTGAGATCCTCCGGCGCGTGCGGCGTCGTGCGCAGCACGGGGGCTCGTCCCGGGAGGAAGCGCACCACCGCGGCGACGACGACCGCGAAGAACGCGACGTACGTCAGGAACTGGAGCGAGGAGACGTGCTGGACGTACATCCCGGCCCGCGCGTCAGCGCAGCCCGGGCTCGAGGAAGTAGACCGTGAGCGTCCAGGCGAGGTAGCCGAGCGCGATGATGCCGAGGATCACCCACGCCCGCCGCTCGGCGCGGCGCCCGTGCCGAACATCCGGCCCGGTGTCCCGGTAGCCGAACAGCGGCCGGGCCGGCTTCTGCGGCTCTTCGTCTGCCCCTAGAAGACCTTCTCCATGACGAGGCTCCTCTCGGGATCGACCGACTCGAGGTCCGCGAGCATGCGCTCGAACGTGTAGCCGCGCTCGAGGAACGCCTCGAGCTGGCCCGGTGTGTCCCAGGTCGTGTAGCAATGGATCCGCATGCGACCGTCGGTCTCCACGCGGACGAAGACGTCGAAGCGCTGGCAGCCGGGGTACTCCTGGACGTGGCCCTTGAGCGCCTGCAGCGAGGCGTAGAGCGCCTCCCAGTCCTCCGCCGGGACGAGCGCCTCGCTGGCCGTCGAGTACGAGACGAAGGGCGGCGCTGCGTTCATCAGAACTTCTGCCCCCAGACGATGTGGCCGACGACGAGCGCGACCGCGAACCCCGTGATGATGGCCGTGAACAGCAGGAAGAAGCGCGTCGCCGGGCCGGCCAGCTCGGTGGTGAAGCCGCCGAAGCTGTCGATCGGATAGATCCCTGTGCGCTGGCGTGTCGTCCGGTACTGCTTGACCCACAGGATAAGGATCAGCAGCAGCACGATCACGAAGCCCCACATCCAGGCGAGCGACATCCAGTCGACGTGCCACGTCGCGACCCGGCCGTCCGCCTGATGGTGGCCCTGGAGGTAGAGGTAGTAGTCCCGCACCTTGTCGGGAGAGTCACCGGTTGGCATCGCCATCGGCCCATTCCTCCTCGTCAAGCGCCCACTCGGGCGTGTAGTAGTCCTGCTCGTCGATGAGCAGCGGTATGCCTGCTTGCAGGTCGAGCTCCTGGAAATGCCCGCCCTTCCAGGCGGCGATGAAGCAGACGAGCGCGAGGCCGGCGAACACGAAGAAGGTGTCCATCATCCAGTCGGCCATGACCCAGCGGGCCTTGGCGCTCTCCGGCTGGTCGTGCGCGAGGGCGAGCGCCGGCCAGGCGAGCGCGCTCGTCGCCGCGATCAGCGTGGCTGCGAGAAGCCTTCTCACTGCTGCCCCGGCACTGTCGGCGGGATGGCCTTCTGCGCGAGCGGCGGCAGCTTCTCCCCGCGGCCTTGCGCGTCGCTCCAGGCGCGGTCGAGCAGCTGCAGGTAGAGCGCCTTGATGCTGTCGGCGGCGTCCTGCAGCGACAGTCGCGTCTTGCCGTCGTTGATGAGGAACGAGTCGCCCGGAGCGAGGCCGGGGAAGACGCGCATCGCCTCCTGCAGGTACGGGTCGATGACCGCCTGCTTGGAGAACGAGGCGTTCCCGGTCAGCTTCTGCTTCGACGCGAGCCAGGCGATGAGCTCCTCGGACGGCTGCCAGACGATGTAGTCCTTCGGCTCGGGCACCACGTTCTTCTTGAGCGTGTGGTTCGGGATCGTCTTCACGAAGAGCACGACCCGCCAGATGTCGTCGACCGAGAGGCGCTCGCCGAAGTTCTCCATCCCCGTTCCGGGCCAGCCACGCAGGATCCGGTAGTAGAAGTCGCCCGGCCCGGTGTCACCGCCACAGCAGGCGTCGTCCGCGCTCGTGAAGTCGGCCGGCGGCGGCGACATGAACTTCGCGCCGGGGCCCTTCCCGTCGCCGGCGAGCCCGTGGCAGGCGACGCAGCGGTCGAGGAAGATCTCCTTGCCGCGGTTCAGGTTCTGCTCGGTCACGGGCAGCGGGTTGCCGGAGAGCCAGTAGCCGCGATCGATCTGCGAGAGGTTCGGCGCCTCCTCGAGCTGGCCCTTCGGCGGTGCGAGGCTCTTGTCGTTCGACTCGACGATCGAGCTGTGCGCGCCGGTGAAGCCGACGTACGGATCGGGGAACCCCTGGTTCGCCAGCACGATCTTCTTCGAGTAGAGCTGGCCGGCGTAGCGGAGCAGCCCGGACTTGCCGCTGCGCGTCTCCACGTAGGTGATGAGCTGCTCGATCTGTCCGTCGGAGAAGAGTGACTTCATCGACGGCATGAGCGAGAGCGGGTCGACGAAGCGCGGGTCGTAGAAGTGGGCGCGCTGCCAGTCGTCGGGGTGCCAGCCGGACTCCTGCGAGAGATCCGGCCCCGTGCGCTCCGTGCCGAGCAGGTTCGGCGACTGGTCGCTCCCCCAGAAGTCGCCGGGCTGGGAGACCTTCGGGTAGAGGAAGTAGAGCGAGCTGCGGACGTCCTGCGGTCGCGAGTAGCCCGAGTGGCAGACGTAGCAGCCGTTCGAGGCGAAGAGGTTCCTCCCCTCGACGGCCTGGCTCGAGAGCGGTGCCCAGTCGTCCGAGGGCGGCGGGTCGAACGTGTGGATCGGCAGCCAGACGACGATGAAGACGACGACGAAGAAGGCGAGGAGGCCGCCCGCGCCCGCGAGGAGCGGCGTGATGAGCATGCGCTCCTGCGGGTGCCGTCCCCAGCCCCGCGGAACACGCGACTCGCCGTCCGGGGTTTCTTCGTCTGCCATCTAGATGGTTGATGCCATGGGGTCGTTTGCTCCGGGGCGCGAGCTGAGTGTGTTGGGGTGCCTCGGCGTGGCGGTCGCGATGCTGGAGGCATCGGGGCCGGTGCGACGAGGCGCAGCGGACGGCCGGCGGGGCCCGGCTCGGCCGGGTGCCGAGGGCCGGGAGCGGCCCAGCGCGCTCAGATCGCGCAGCCGGACACACGAGATCGTGGCATCAATCATCTAAGCCTCGACGGGTGGGGCGATCGAGTTTGCGTACTTGAGCGTCTCGCGCCGTCGGCGCTCGGCCGTGTCGGTGAAGATCGTCGCGCCGATGTTGATCATCTGCACGATTCCCGAGGCGACGATCATCGCGCCGAAGATCCCGCGCGCGATGTAGTACGCGTGCAGCTGCGGCAGGACGTTGACCTCCGGGATCCCCTGCGCCCAGCTGAAGCCTTGCTGGAACCCGGCGAGCGTGAGCACGCTGAAGAAGCCGGTGAAGCCGATGGTCACGAGCCAGTACTGCCACTCCGTCAGCGTCCTGCTGAAGAGGGGCCGGTGGTAGATCTGGGCGATCATGTAGTCGATCAGGCCCATCCCGAGGATCGTGAAGGCGCCGAGCAGCGCGAGGTGCGCGTGCGCGACGACGAAGTTCGTGAAGTGCGTGAGCTTGTTGAAGGGCTGGAGCGCCTCGAACGCCCCCTGGATGTTCACCAGGAAGTAGAAGAAGAACGCCGTCATGGTGAAGCGCAGCGGGAGGTTCGTGAAGAACCGGTCCCAGTTGCCCTTCATCGTCCCGAGGATGTTGATCGTGAACGCGAAGACCGGGACGAGCAGCATCCACGAGGAGACCTCGGCGATCGTCTTCAGCCAGGCGGGCGTGGGGGACTGGAGGATGTGGTGGTCGCCGACGCCGGTGTAGAAGAACGCCATCCCCCAGAAGCTGATCAGCGAGAGCGTGTAGCTGTAGAGCGGCGTGTTCGTGACGCGCGGGACGATGTAGTAGGTCAGCGCGAGCAGCATCGGCGTCAGCCACAGCCCGAAGAGGTTGTGCGCGTACCACCAGTTGAGGATCGCGTCGGAGAGGCTGCCCGAGAGCGCCCCCGACGGCGCTCCCCAGATGTTGCCCGGCCTCCAGATGACGTTGCCGATCGCGTAGTCGACGGCAAGCCAGAGCGGGCTCGCGATGAAGAACCAGACGCTCACGTAGATCGGACGGATCGTCCGCAGCGCGACGGTCG
>JAWVDX010000389.1:0-4589 GCA_033857015.1 Gaiellaceae bacterium | reverse complement strand
GTGGAGCGCACGATCACGGCGTCGTCGTCCGAGGTGTCCATGTTGAGGACGAAGGAGCGGTCGATCTTCAGCTCGCTCACCGGCAGCTGACGCAGGTAGGCCAGCGACGAGTAGCCCGTCCCGAAGTCGTCGATCGAGAGGCGGATCCCCATCGCGAAGAGCCGGTCGAGGACGATCTTGGTGCGGAAGGGATCCTCGAGCATCGTCGACTCCGTGATCTCCAGCTCGAGCCGCTCCGGCTCGACGCCCCACTTCTCGAGCGCGGCAGCCACGTCGTCCGGAAAGGCCACGTCGAGGAGGTTGCGCGTCGCGAGGTTCACCGAGACGGTCAGCTCGCGGCCCGCGTCCTGCCAGAGCCGCATCTGGCGCAGCGCCTCGTCGAGCACGTAGAGCGTCAGCGGCTTCATGAGGCCCGTCTCCTGGGCCTGCGGGATGAACTCGTCCGGCGGGACGAGCCCGCGCTCCGGATGCTGCCAGCGCAGGAGCGCCTCCACCGAGCGCACCGCGCCGTCGGCGAGCGTCGCCTTCGGCTGGTAGTAGAGGACGAGCTCGCGCTGCTCGAGCGCACGGCGCAGCTCCCCGACGATGGTCAGGCGCTGCGGGTCGTGGTCGTCCGAGGTCCGGTCGTAGTAGGCGTAGCGGATGTTCTCCTGCTTGGCCGTGTACATCGCGACGTCGGCGCGCTGCACGAGCTCCTCGACGCTGAGCCCGTGATCCGGGTAGAAGGCGATGCCGATCGAGGACTCGATCGCGAGGGGCAGCCCGTCCAGGTCGATCGGCTCCTCGACCGCGGAGGAGATCTTCTCGAGCAGGCGCACGATCTCGGAGGGCTCGGTCTGCTTCGGGAGCAGGAGCCCGAACTCGTCGCCGCCGAGGCGCGCGACCGTGTCGCTCGCCCGCAGGCAGTCGTGCAGCCGGCTCGCGACGACCTTGAGCACGTGGTCGCCCGCGGCGTGGCCGAGGGTGTCGTTGATCTCCTTGAAGCGGTCGAGGTCCATGATCAGCACGGCGAGGCGGCCGCCTTCCCGCTCCGCGGTCAGCAGCGCCTGCTGGATGCGGTCGCCGAAGAGCACGCGGTTCGGCAGCTCGGTGAGCGCGTCGTGGAGCGCGCGGTGCGCCGACAGCTCGGCGTGCGCCCGCAGCTCGTCCTGGCCGATGGCGGCGGTGACGACGACGGACAGGAGCTCGAGCGACTCGACGTCCTCGGGACGGAACTGCCCCGGCTCCGGCCGCACGAGGAGGAGCAGCCCGGCGACGCGGCCCTCGTGGCGGATTGGCGCGACCGCGAGCGAGCGTGCCTCGTCCGACAGCGCCGCGGCTGCGACCTGCTCGTCCTCGAGCACGTCGTCGAAGCGCCGCGGGAGACCGAGCTCCACCCAGGAGCCGAGCGCGCTCGCAGACGGATCGAGCCGACGGTCGGTCGCTGCGGCGAGCAATCCCGCCGCAGCGCGCACGACCAGCTGGTCCCCATCGAACAGGAGCAATGCCGCGCCCTCGGCGTGCGTCAGCGCCTCGGCTCGCTCGACCATCAGGTCGAGGATCGCCTGCAGCCCGCCCGTGCCGACCGCGGCGTCGCGCTGCGCGGCGATGAGCGCGGCCATCCGCTCCTGGTTTTCCTGCACCGCGAGCTCCGCGAGCTTGCGACTCGTGATGTCGCGGGAGATCCCGAAGGTGCCGATCGTCTCGCCCGCGCGGTTGCGGAGCGGCATCTTGGTCGTGGAGACCCAGGCGACGCGCCCGTCCTTCCAGGTGTCGCGCTCCTCGAAGTCGACGATGGGCTTCCCCGTGCGGATGATCTCCATCTCGTGCTCGAACGCCCCCTGGGCGTGCTCCGCGCCGAAGAAGTCGAAGTCGCTCTTGCCGACGACCTCGGACGGGTCGTCGAGGCCGAGCCAGCGCGCCTGCGCAGCCGACACGGCGCGGAAGCGGCTCTCCAGGTCCTTGAAGTAGACGTTGTCCGTCGTCGTCTCCATGAACACGGCGAGGAGATCGACGGACTCCCAGTCGTCGATCGTCAACTCAGAGGCGGCCGCCGCCTCCGAGGGCCAGTCCTGCCGCAGACCCACGTCTTTGCTATGCCACGCAAAGCGGGGACGAGCCTGCCCCTTCCGGGTGATTCCCCTATCCGAGCAGTGATATTGGCTGCTCTATCGAGAACGCCCTATTTCCAGGGAACTTGTCCCGAGCGGAAGTACGTCGCCCCCATGGCGCGCCAGCGCGGGGCCTGCGTCGCAAGGCGCAGCCGGTACTCCGCCCAGGAGCGTCCGGTGCGCGGCGACCAGCCGATCTCCGCCAGTCCCGGGAGGCGCGGCAGCGTCATGTACTGGATGTCGCGGAGCGTGACGAGCGTCTCGCTCCAGAGCGCCGCCTCGACGCCGAGCACGTCCTTCTCCCCCACCCCGGTCACGAAGGCGGCGGGATCCCAGGAGTAGGCGTTCCGCACGCTGTTGTAGCCGGCCCAGGTGAGGCCGAGCGGCGTGGACGGGTCGTACTTCTGGTCGAAGTAGGCCGTGCTCGCCGGCGACATGACGAGCTTCATCCCCTGCTTCACCGCCGTCCGCGCGCTCTGCGTGCCGTCGGCGCTGCCGCGCGCCGGGTTCCAGTACTCGCCGACGGCCCCGTGGAGGTTGCCGGCCTCGATGCCGGGCACCCAGCCGAAGACGGTCTTCCCGTGGGCCTCGACGATCAACTGTGCCTTCTTCAGATACGTGGCCAGGTCCGCCGGGGACGTGCTCTGCGCCTCGTCCCCGCCGACGTCGAAGTACTTGCCGGGCGTGAGCGCGGAGATCTCCCGCACCACGTCGTCGACGAACTTGTAGGTGATCGCCTTCGAGATGCACAGCGAGCTGAACCCGACCTGGAGCGCGGTGTAGAGCTTGGTGGCCTTCCCATTGCAGTTCAGCTGGGCGTAGGAGGCGAGCGCCGCGTTGACGTGGCCGGGCGAGTCGATCTCGGGGACGACGGTGATGAAGCGCGCGCCGGCGTAGCGGACGATCGCCTTGTACTGCGCCTGCGTGTAGTAGCCGCCCTTCCCGCCGCCGACCTGGGTGCTGCCGCCGACGGTGGCGAGGCGGGGCCAGGAGGCGATCGCGATCCGCCAGCCCTGGTCGTCGCTCAGGTGGAGGTGCAGCGTGTTCAGCTTGTAGAGCGCAAGCAGGTCGATGTAGCGCTCCACGTCCTGCACGCCGAAGAAGTGGCGCGCGACGTCGAGGTGGGCTCCGCGCCAGGTGAAGCGCGGGTAGTCGACGACGTGCACGCTCGGCACGCGCCAGGGCCCGCTCTGGCGGGTCGTGCTCTCGATCGCGCCGGGCAGCAGCTGGCGGAGCGTCTGGACGCCGTGGAAGAGTCCCGCGGCGGTGCGTCCCTGGATCGTGACGCCGCCTTTCGAGACGTCGAGGACGTAGCCCTCGTCGCCGATCGAGCCCGGCCCGCCCAGCTCGAGCGCGATCCCGCTTCCCGAGGCGGTGACCGGCAAGGCGAGCCCGGTCGGGCGGGCCAGGAGGCTGCGGAGATACGCACCGACAGGCGCCGCCGCCCCGGAGGCGACGATCCGCGTGCCGGCGCCGAGGGTGTACGAGCCAGACTTCGCCTGCAACGAGACGGGTGCCGGGATCAGCGCCGGGTTCGCGACCTTGGCGTCCGCGCTGCGCCCGATCAGCGCGGCCACCAGCGCAAGCGCGACGGCGGCGACGAGGAACAGGATGCGCACGAGCGGTCGTCTCGACACGCCTCTATGTCTAACAGCTGGACCTCAAGGAGCGGTCACGTCGGTGTCGGCCTAGTTCTTGACCTCAAAGGTGACCGTCACGACAGCTGTCACATCCTTCTGGCGGCTGGAGGTGTCGTTGATGCCCCCGCCGGCGACGTCTGTCGAATAGCGCGGCGTCACCTGATAGACGCCGAGGTTCGCCTGCCGGAGCCGGCCCAGCTTCGCTCCGAGGCCCTTGACGATCGTCTCCGCCCGTTGCTGGGCGTTCGCTGTCGCCGCTGCGAGAGCGGCGATCCGCGCCTCGGCGAGCTGCGTCGAGACGTAGGCGATCGGCTGGGCGCTCACGTCGATGCCGTGCGCGACGAGGATCCCGAGTTGGCGCCCGAGCGCGTCAACCGCGTCGATATTGTGCGTCTGGATCCGGATGGACTGGGACGCCCTGAAGACGATGACGGTGCGCTTCTTCGAGAGCCGCCGCTCGTAGCTCTCGGTCCGGAGCGGCGGAAGGCCGAGCTCGCCTGCGGCGAGACCGCCCTTCCGGAGGAACCGGCGCACCCGCGCGACGTCGCCCTGGAGGCGTTGCGCTGCGCCTGCGAGCACCGGGCCTTCCGTGGCGATGTACAGATCCCACTGCACGAGATCGGCGTGGATGGGCTGCTTCGCCGACCCGGTCACCGAGATCGTGTCCCGCGTGTGATGGGCGGCCGTGAACGTGTTCGCGGCGATGAGCACGCCGATGACGAGTGCCGCGGCGATCGCGATGAGCCCCACCTGGATGTCCACGACGAGCTTGCGCATGCCGGCAGCAGCCTCCCGCGACCCGGTTCAGGCGCGGTAAAGGGGGGCTGCGTAACCCGAATGGGGGTCGCCGCGTTGTCTC
>JAWVDX010000388.1:0-4700 GCA_033857015.1 Gaiellaceae bacterium | reverse complement strand
CGCGGCATCACGCACCTCGTCTTCACCGGGATCACGACCGACGTCTGCGTGCACACGACGATGCGCGACGCCAACGACCGTGGCTACGAGTGCCTGCTCCTCTCCGACTGCACGGGCGCGACCGACTACGGCAACTACGAGGCAGCGCTGAAGATGGTGACGATGCAGGGCGGCGTCTTCGGCGCGGTCGCCCCGTCGGCCGCGCTGCTCGCCGCGCTCGGCGCAGTCCCTGCAGCGGCCGTGACGGCATGACGACCCGGACGTGTCACCGCGCCGCAATCGTGCGGAAACACACGCGGCGTAGCGTCGGTCGCCGATGAGCACAGACCTGCATCCCGCACCGCATACAGGGACGCGCTCCTCCCGCGACGTGGCCTACCGTGCCCTGAAGGCGTGGATCCTCGCGGGCCAGATCCCGCTCGGCATGCGCCTCGCCGAGGAGCGGATCGCAGAGCGCCTCTCGGTCTCGAGGACGCCGGTGCGTGAGGCGCTGCTGCGCCTCTCGGCCGAGCACTTCCTGGAGCGCCACCCCGAGGGCGGCTTCCGCATCAACCACCCGACCGCGCGCTCGGTGCGCGAGCTCTACGAGGTGCGCCGCGCGCTCGAGCTCTTCGCCGTGCGGCAGCTCGTCGAGCAGCCCCGCCCCGAGGCCCACGCCCAGCTCGAGGAGCTGCAGGCCGAGTGGATCGCCCTCGCGCCGGAGCGGCCCGAGTACGACCCCGACTTCGTCCTCCTCGACGAGGACTTCCACCGCCGCCTCGCCGAGGCCGCCGGCAACGAGGAGATCGTCACCGAGCTGCGCCGGGTGGCCGAGCGGATCCGCCCCGTGCGCACGCACGACTTCACGACCCCGGGCCGGATCGAGGCGACCATGAGCCAGCACCTGACCCTGCTCGCGGCGGTCCTCGGCGCCCGCCCGGAGGCGGCGGCCCTGCTCGAAGCGCACATCCTCGAGTCGCAGCGCTCGGTCGAGGCGATCGTCGGCGTCGTGCTCGAGCGGATGCTGACCGCCGGTGAGGGAGGCCTCCCGTGGTGAGCGCGGCCACCCCGCTGCTCGAGGTCGAGAAGGTCTCGATCCGCTTCGGTGCGGTGCAGGCCAACGACGAGGTCGACCTGCGCGTCTTTCCCTCGGAGATCCACTGCATCCTGGGCGAGAACGGGGCCGGCAAGAGCACGCTGATGAAGCTGCTCTACGGCGTCAACCACCCGGACAGCGGCACGATCCGCTACGCCGGCGAGCCGGTCACGATCGACTCGCCGCTCGTCGCGCGCAAGCTCGGGCTGGGGATGGTCTTCCAGGACTTCCGCCTCGTGCCGGCGCTTTCGGTGCTCGAGAACGTGGCGCTCGCCGCTCCCGGGCGCGGCCCGCGGCTGCACCGGCGCGAGCTGACCGCGCGCCTGACCGAAGTCGCCGGGGCGCTCGGTCTCGACGTCGACCTCGACGCGCCGCTGCGCACCCTGCCGATCGCGCAGCAGCAGCAGGTGGAGATCGCCAAGGTGCTCGTCGCCGGCGCCAAGATCCTCATCCTCGACGAGCCGACCAGCGTCCTTGCCCCGCAGGAGGCGGACGGCCTGTTCGCGCAGATCGACGAGCTCCGGAGTCGCGGCTTCTCGATCCTGATGATCACGCACAAACTGCGCGAGGCGCGGCAGATCGCCGACCGGCTCACCGTCCTGCGCGGCGGGCACACCGTCCTCGAGGGCGTCGCGCCGTCCAGCGTGGACGACGTCGAGCTCGTCGAGGCGATGGTCGGCGTGCGCGTGCCGCCGCTGCCGTCGGAGCGCGCGCAGCCTTCCCAGGGGCGCCCAGTGCTCGAGCTGCGCGGCCTGCGCGTGTCCGGAACGGGCGGCCGTGTCGGGCTCCGCTCGCTCGACCTGCACGTCAACCACGGGGAGATCGTCGGGATCGCCGGCGTCGCCGGCAGCGGTCAGCGCGAGCTGGCGGACGCGGTGTCCGGCGCGCTCGACTGGCACGAGGGCACGATCGCGGTCGCCGGCAAGGAGTTGCGCCGCGCCGACCCGCGCGCCGCGCTCGACGCGGGCGTCTCCGCCGTCCCCGAGGATCCGGTCCGCCAGTGGGTCGTCAGAGGGATGAGCATCCTCGAGCACATCGCGCTTGCCCACATCAAGCGCAAGCGCAAGCAGGGCGGCCGGCGGCGCCTCGGCATCGACTGGCGCGGCCTGCGCGAGACGGTGCTCCACCTCGACGGGGCGGCAAAGCTGAAGATGGCGCACGCCGACCGGCATGTCGGCACGCTCTCGGGCGGCAACATCCAGCGCGTCGTCCTCACCCAGGCGCTCGCGGCCGAGTCGCCGGTGTACCTCCTCTCGTATCCGACCCGCGGGCTCGACGTCGCCTCGACCCGGCAGGTGCACGAGCTCATCCTCGAGCGGCGCGGCGAGGGCGCCGGGGTCGTGCTCATCTCCGAGGACCTGGACGAGCTGGTCGCCGTCGCCGACCGGATCGCCGTCCTCCACGACGGCCACGTCGCCGGGATCTGCGCGCCGCACACCGACCGGCAGGAGATCGGCCGCCTCATGCTCGGTGCGCCCCCGGTATGAGCGCGACGACGATCACCGAGCTCGAGGAGCCCGGCCGCCGCTTCCGGCTGCGCCACGTCGAGCTCAGCTGGGCGCGGGCGGGCCAGCTGGCGCTCCGCGTCGGCTGGTGGATCGCCCTCTACGGCCTCGCCCTCGTGATCTTCGGCGCCTTCGCGGCCAGCCGTCACGTCGACCCGATCGCGATGTACCGCGCGATGTGGGAGCAGACGATCGTGAGCCCGTACGGGCTCGGGCAGGTGATCGACAAGATGGCGCCGTTCGCCCTCGCGGCACTGGCCGTCGCCGTCCCGGCGCGTGCCGGGCTCGTGAACATCGGCGGCGAGGGCCAGATCGTGCTCGGTGCCGTCGGCGCGGGCGGTGTCTCGCTCGCGCTCGGGACGCACCTCACCGGCGGCGCCGCGATCGTGCTGATGATGGTCGCCGGCGCCGGCGCTGGTGCGCTCTGGGCGGGAATCGCCGCCGCGCTCCGTCTGGCCGGGGGCGTCAACGAGGCGATCTCCACGCTGCTGCTGAACTACGTCGGCGCCGACGTCCTCGCCTACCTCGTCTACGGCTCCTGGAAGGACGCCTCGGGGAACGGGCAGCCGGCCTCCAAGCCGCTGCCGGCCGCGGACTACCTGCCGGTCTGGGGCCGGCTGCAGGCGCACATCGGCTTCCTGATCGCCATAGGGGCGGCGATCGCGATCGGGATCGCGCTGCGCAAGACGCGCTGGGGCTTCAAGCTGCGCGCCGTCGGCGGCAACCCCGAGGCTGCGCGACGCGCGGGGCTGCGCGTGAAGGTGCTCCTGCTGAGCGCGATGCTCGTCGGCGGGGCGCTGGCCGGGCTCGCCGGCGCCGTCCACTACGCGGGCATGGAAGGACAGCTCCGCCCCGGCGTCGCCGCGACGTTCGGCTACACCGGCTTCCTTGCGAGCTGGCTCGCGCGCCACCAGCCGGCGAAGGTGATCGCCGCCGCGTTCCTGCTCGCGTCGATCGCCGTCGCGGGGAACGCCATCCAGCTCAGCTCGCACCTGCCGGGGAGCGCCGTGAACATCCTCATGGCGGTCGTCCTGCTGGCCGTGCTGGCCCGCCGACCGAAGCTGGTGCGCGCCTGATGTTCGGGTCCCACGCGATCCTCGTGACGGTGCTCGCAGGCGCAGTCGCCGGCGGGACGTCGATCCTCTTCGCTGCGCTCGGCGAGGTCATCTCCGAGCGGGCCGGCGTGATCAACGTCGGGACGGAGGGGACGATGCTCGTCGGCTGCCTGGCCGCGTTCGTCACCGACGTCCAGACCGGAAACGCGTGGCTGGGCGCGCTCGCCGGCATCGCCGCCGGAGCGGCGCTCGCCGGCGTCCACGCCTGGATGGTCGTCTACCGCAACGCCAGCCAGCTCGCCACCGGCCTCGCCGTGATGTTCCTCGCGCTGGGGATCACCTCGCTGTACGGCGCGCCATACGTGAGCAGCAACATCACCGGCTTCGTGCAGGTGAAGGTGCCACTGCTCGGCGACATCCCCGTGCTCGGCCCGATGCTCTTCGACCACGACGCGCTCGTGTACGTCTCGTACGGACTGGTGCCGGCGACGTGGTGGCTGCTCTTCCGCACGCGCTGGGGCCTGCTGATCCGGACCGCCGGCGAGCGGCCCGAGGCGCTGCGCGCCTACGGCGTCTCGCCGGCGCGCGTCCGCACCGTGGCCGTCGTCCTCGGCGGAGGCTTCGCCGGGCTCGGCGGTGCGCAGCTCTCGACGGCGCTCTCGCTCACCTGGTCGGAGAGCATGACCGCGGGACGCGGCTTCATCGCGGTCGCGCTCGTCATCTTCGCCGCCTGGAACCCGATCCGCGCCCTCCTCGGCGCCTGGCTCTTCGGCGCCGCGATCACGCTCGGGAACGTCCTCCAGGCGCACGGCTACCACGTCAACCAGTTCGTCCTCGACGCCCTTCCCTACGTCCTCACCCTCGCCGTCCTCGTCCTGCTGCTGCGGCGGCAGCGCCAGTTTGCGCCCGAAGCCCTCGGCCAAGGCGTCTGACCCCCACACCCCGCACCTCGAAGGAGATTCGTATGAAACGCCTCAGAAGCACGTCGATGATTGCCAGCCCTGCGGTGCTGGCGCTCATCCTCCTCGCCGTCGTCTGGACGTCGGCTGCATCCTCCGCAGGAAC
>JAWVDX010000387.1:0-3122 GCA_033857015.1 Gaiellaceae bacterium | reverse complement strand
TCCCAGGCAGGGCCGCGCTCGCGCGTGACGGCGAGGTAGGTGTGGCTCATCGGAGGCGCAGGCGCTTCGCCGGGCGCCGGTGCCCGTTGGCGGTCGCGTCGAGATCGATGCCGTACTCGGCCCAGCGCCTGTCGACGAGCTCCTTCACCTCGGCGCTCATCTCGATCTCCTCGGGCCAGGGCCGCGCTCCCTCCTCGGGGAGCTTGTGCGTCGCGTCGATCCCGATCTTGCCGCCCAGGTTCTCGACGAGCGGCGCGTGGTCGAGCTGGTCGGTCGGGCCCTCGGTGATGACGATGTCGCGCTTCGGGTCGACGTTGGCCCCGACCTTGAAGAAGACCTCCTCGTAGTCGTGGACGTTCACGTGCTCGTCGACGACGACGACCGACTTGGAGAGGCTGAGCATCCCGAGGCCCCAGATCGCGTGCATCACCTTCCGGGCATGTCCCGGGTAGGCCTTGCGGATCGAGACGATCACGCAGTTGTGGAAGGCGCCCGCGACGGGGAGGTCGTAGTCGACGATCTCCGGGACGCTCATCCTGATCGCCGGCAGGAAGATCCGCTCGGTCGCCTTGCCGAGCCAGGCGTCCTCCGCGGGCGGCTTGCCGACGACGATCGAGGGGTAGATCGCGTTCTCGCGCATCGTGATCGCGGTCAGGTGGAAGAGTGGGAACGGCTCCGCCGGCGAGTAGTAGCCCGTGTGGTCGCCGAACGGCCCTTCCGTGCCGAGCTCGCCCTTCTGGATGTAGCCCTCGAGGACGATCTCCGCGTTCGCGGGCACCTCCAGGTCGACGGTCACGCCCTTCACGACCTCGACCGGTGAGCCCTTGAGGAAGCCGGCGAGCATGAATTCGTCGATGTGCTTCGGCAGCGGCGCCGAGGCGGAGTAGGCGGTCACCGGGTCGAGCCCGAGCGCGACCGCGACTTCGAGGCGCTCGCCCATGCCGCGCCAGTCCGAGGCGCCGTCCTTGTGGATCTGCCAGTGCATGAAGGTGGTGCGCTCGTCGATCACCTGCATCCGGTACATGCCGACGTTGCGCGTGCCCGTCTTCGGGTCGCGCGTGATGACCGCCGGGAGGGTGATGAACGGCGCCGGGTCGCCGGGCCAGCAGCGCTGGATCGGGAGCAGCCCGAGGTCGATGTCCTTGTCCTGCAGGACGATCTGCTGGCAGGCGCCGCTCTTGACCGTCTTGGGGCGGGAGTCCGCGATCGACTTCAGCTCCTTCAGCTTGCGGAGCTTGTCCGCGATGCCCTGCGGCGGCTGCATCTCGATGACGGACTCGAGCTTGGCGGCGACTGCGTCGAGGCTGGGCGCGTCGAAGGCCATGGCCATGCGCTTCTCCGTGCCGAACTGGTTGATCAGGAGCGGGTGCTGCGCGTTCTTCGGGCGCTCGAAGAGGAGCGCCGGCCCGCCGTTCTTGACGGTGCGATCGACGATCTCGGTCGCCTCGAGGTCCGGATCCACCTCGGCGGTGACGCGAACGAGCTCGCCCTCGCGCTCGAGCAGCTTGATCCAGTCACGCAGATCGGAGGGAGGCGCCACGCGGAGAGTCTAGGCCGCGTCAGGGCTGGCTCGCCGCGCTAGAGGATGCGCGAGGCAGAAAGCACCACGGCGACGGCGATCAGCGCGAGACCCGCGACCCGCTCCGCCAGCTGTCCCGTCCGCGCGGCGCTGGCGCCGAGCCGGAAGCCGAGCTGCGACCCGACGACCGCCTGCGCCGCGATCAGCACGACGGCCCACAGGATCCCGATGCGCAGCAGGCCGAACGAGAAGCCGAGCGCGAGCTCGTCCACGCTGACCCCGACACCGAGCAGGAGCAGCGCGCCGAGCCGCAGCTCCACGTTCGCCCGCGGCTCGTCCCGCTCGACCAGCAGCCAAACGCCGACCGCCGCCAGGCAGCCGAGCCCGATCCACTCCGCCAGCCCGCCGACCGCCTGCGCGGCACCTCGGCCCAGGAGCAGCCCCACGAGGGGCATCGCGACCTCGAACCCGACCACCGCCGTCCCGATCCGCCGCCGCTCCCGCCGGCCCAGCCCGCCCGCTGCAAGGGCCGCGCAGACCGCAAAGGTGTCGAGCGCGAGCGGCACCACGAGCGCGACAAGACGCAACGTCACGGCGAATCCTTACCTGATCGGGACACTCCCTTACGGGATTTGACGCACGTGCTCACAGCCCGCTCACAGCCGCGTCCTACGGTCAGCTCCTCAGCATCGAACACGAGGAGGCAGGGTCATGCGCAGGACAATCACGCTCGCCGGAGCGGCGGTCTCGCTCGCCCTCGGCGCAGGAGTTGCAGCGAACGCAGCAACGAGCGGGAGCGCCGGCTTCCGCGGAGTGAACGGCCGGATCGCCTTCGAGGCGCGCGGCGGCTTCGTGCTCGTCAACCCGGACGGGACGGGGCTGGTGAAGATCCCGCGCACGAGCTTCAGCGACCACTCGCCGGGCTGGTCGCCGGACGGCACGCAGCTCGTCTACCAGAGCCAGGCGCACGGCGACTACGACATCTACCTGATGGCCGGCGACGGCTCGCTGCGCCGGGAGCTCACCTTCAGCAGGGCGTTCGACGGCGATCCCGCCTGGTGGGGCGACGGCAGCCGGCTCGCCTTCGAGTCCACGCGGGACAGCAACATCGACGTGTTCGCCATCAATGCGGATGGCTCGCAGGAGACCCGACTCACGACCGACCCCGCGTTCGACGGCGATCCGGCCGTCTCGCCGGACGGCCGGCGGATCGCCTTCACGAGCGAGCGTGACGGCAACCGGGAGATCTACGTCATGAACGCCGACGGCTCCGGCCAGACCCGCCTGACGAACACCGGCGGCAAGGTCGCCAACCTGCTGACCGACGGCGTCGACGAGAACCCGGTCTGGTCACCCAATGGGAAGCGGATCGCCTTCGACTCGACCCGCGACGGCCAGTTCGAGATCTACGCGATGAACGCGGACGGCTCCGGTCTCGTGCGCCTGACCGACCATCAGTCGCTCGACGCCGCGCCGGCCTGGTCGCCGGACGGGCGGTCGATCGCCTGGATCACCGACCGCGCCGGGAAGGACTTCCGCGACATCTGGGTCATGAGTGTCGACGGCTCGGGGGCGCATCGCGTCACGTTCCACGCCACGGCGC
>JAWVDX010000386.1:0-2806 GCA_033857015.1 Gaiellaceae bacterium | reverse complement strand
CGGGTCGCGAGCCGCAGCTCGTCGATGCCGTTGATGTTCGACGGGTCGGCGATCGCGACCATCAGGCGGTCGTCCTTGAGCGCGTACGGGAGGGCGATGACGCGCTCGAGGACGTGCGGCGGGATCGAGTTGGCGGCGTCCGGGGAGATCTTCTCGTTGTTGAGCTCGATCAGCGGGAGCTGGTAGCGGTTCGCGAGCGCCTTGGCGACCCGCGCCGCGGGGATGACGCCCTCGTCGACGAGCGCCTGGACGAGGGAGCCGTTGCCGGCGCGCGACCGGGCGGAGGCGAGCTTGTCGGCGGTGAGCAGGCCGGTCGCGCCGAGCAGGTCGGCCAGGAGCTCCGCGGACTCGTTGATCGGGACCGCGCCTGGGAGGCCCTGCCCTTGAGTGGCAGCGCCGTCCTGACCTGCCGAACGCAGGCCGCTGGGTCGCTGGTAGTCAGCCACGGATCCCTCAATCGAGCTATCGGCAGGACGGCCGCGGGCCTTGATCCCGCGGAACGTGGTTCTCGTGCGGATTCACTCGTCTGGAGTGACCCCGCTCCCCCGCGCCGCGCGGCACGGGGACCTGGAATTCCACGTCTGGCCGGAGGTTCCTGCTACAGCGCTAGTGACCGAGGTGGCGGTACCAGTGCCAGATGGGCTCGCCGGCGAACAGGGCGACGATCGCGCCGAGCGCCAGGAACGGGGCGAAAGGGATTCCCATCGTCCGCGCCGCCTTGCCATGGCGGGCGACGAGGACGGCCGACGGCACAAGCGCGCTCAGCATCCCGAGGAACATCCCGACGACGACGAGCTTGCCGAGCATCGCCCCGAGGAGGAGCGCCAGCTTCACGTCGCCCATCCCCATCCCCTTCGGGTAGGCGAGCGCCGCGAGGAAAAGGAAGAGCGACGCTCCGAGCGCGCCGAGGATCCAGGCCGGGCTCGGGTCGATCAGCGTGTGCGCGACGAGCACGAACGCGGCGGCCGGCAGGACGATCCGGTTCGGGACGATCCGATGCTCGAGGTCGATCGCCGCCAGCGCGACCAGCACCGCGCACCAGATTGCAGCGAGCAGCGCGAGCCAGGTCGCTCCGAGCTTCAGGAACGAGCCGGCGGCGAGCAGCGCCGTCGCGAGCTCGACCGCGGGGTAGCGCCAGCCGATCGACGCACCGCAGTGCCGGCACTTGCCGCGCAGCACGAGGAACGAGAGCAGCGGCACGTTGTCGTACCAGGCGAGCTCCCGCTCGCAGGACATGCAGCGCGACGCCGGCGACACGATCGACTGGCGACGCGGGACGCGCGCGGCGACAACGTTGAGGAAGCTCCCGACGGCGATCCCCGGCGGAAGGGCGAGCAGGGCTGCTGCCGCGGCGGTCACGGGATCAGACGATAGACGTATACGAGCCGAACGACAGCGTGACCGTCTGCTCCGCGAGGATCCCCGTGGCGGTCGGGTTCGCGAGCGTGCCGTCGTCCTTCAGCATGCGCACCGCGATCGTGACGATCTTGGTGCTGTAGTCGACCGGACACGCCACCTGCAGCGTCCACCACGTCGGTGAGCTCGAGGGAGTGTGGCCCGTGTTCGCATCCTTCGAGGACGTGTAGTAGGCGCCGTTGTAGATGACGCTGTCGGCCCCGCCGGTGAACCCGTACTTCGTCGTCGCTTCGTACTTCCGCGTGATGCAGGCGTACTTCATATAGGTGTATACGCGATAGTCGAAGCCGTCGGCGCCCCGGACGGCCGTGATCGCAAGGCAGTTCGTCAGGGGAGCTGTCGAGTCGATATTCGGGTCCGGGTTGACGAGGCCGGCGTTACATGTCGCGCTGTTGTTGGCCGCGCCGCTGGGGTTCCCGTATGTGTCCGTCGTGGCGTCCTCGTCGACGATGACGGTGCTCGAGCCGGCAGGACAGCCGTTGCATTGCGCAGTGGAGTTGTACTGCGTGTCCCCCGTCACGTTGGTGTCGAGGACACCGCCGCTGTTCCCGGGCCCGTGCTTGACGAGGCGGATGTCCCACCAGGGGGCGCGGTGGTAGTACTCGAAGGTGCGGTCGAGGAGCACGGTCGCAGTCCCCTGGTGGCCGGCGCGCGCGAGCGAGAAGGCGCTCGTCATGAAGATGCCGAGCAGCGCGGCGATCGAGATCGAGAGGATGACGATCGACATCAGGAGCTCCATGAGCCCGAAGCCGTCTTCCTCCTCGCGCAATCGCCGCAGCAGTCGACCGTACATGGAGCCTCTATCGGCACATGGCGGCACGGTCCCCAGACCTCTCACGAGCGGGGTTACTTCAACTGGCGCCAGCTCGTGGCAAGCTGACCCCAGTAGCCCTTCTCGATCGTCGAGGTGACGGTCGTGAGGTTCGTGAAGACGCCGGTTGTCGCTTGCGTGACGGTGGCGACCGTGGACGTGGATACGTTCGTCGTCACCGTGTTCGCGGGAGCGCCCGGAGGCAAGGTGTTCGTGCCCAGCGGCTGGTAGTAGGTGCCGTTACCGCTGATGGTGTAGCCGTCGGCAACTGCGGGGCCCTCGATGCCACCGTTGCCCGCCTCCTGCACGCATCCGTTGGCGTAGGCCGCGCCCTGGAAGATCGCGTTACCGCTCATCGACCAGGTGTAGCCGCACGTCGAGGGGACGACGCCGTTGTTCCCGGCCGCGATCAGCATCAGGTTCACGGCCATGTTCCACGAGCCGTCCGTGGGGCAGTTCGAAGCGGGGCAGATGTACGACGTCCCGTTGCCGCTCATCGTGACGGTGCCGTTGTAGTAGATGTTCCCGCGCCCCTGGTAGATCACGGTCTGGCTGTTGAACGAGAGGCTTCCGTCGATG
>JAWVDX010000385.1:0-3847 GCA_033857015.1 Gaiellaceae bacterium | reverse complement strand
GGCACGTCGGAGAAGAGCTCGTTGCGCCACCAGAACCGGAAGCCGTCGAGCGTGCGGTGCGCGTCGGCCCCGCCCTGGGCGGCGAGCGCGCGCCGCTGCAGGAAGAACCAGTCGGCGGTCGCCGCGTCGAGGAGATCCCAGGCGATGCCGCTCATGATGAGGATCCCCCGCCGCTCCGTCATGTTCACGATCTGGGTCAGGACGCCGAGCGCGTCGAAGTCGGCGCGGAGCGCATCCTCGACGATCGCCGCCTGGACCGGTGCCGTGCTCGCCAGGTCGTAGCCCATCCCGATGACCGACTCGAGCACGTCGTTGGACGTCCCCGCAGCGAAAAGCACCCGCGCGGGGCGCGAGGGAAGCCGAGACAGAACGAAGTCCGCGAAGTCCGTAGGCGCATTCTGACCGGCGGACCTGCCGGCTAGAACCCCTGTACCCTGCAGCGCGTGGAGTTCGAGACCCGCGCGATCCACGACGGACAGGAGCCGGACCCCGCGACGGGGGCCGTGATCGTCCCGATCTACCAGACCTCGACGTTCGCGCAGACCGCCGTCGGCGAGCACAAGGGCTACGACTACGCGCGGGTCGGGAACCCGACGCGGACCGCGCTCGAGACCTGCCTCGCCTCGCTGGAGGGCGCCGCCCACGGCCTCGCCTTCTCCTCCGGGCTCGGCGCCACGACGACGATCATGCACCTCGTCGACCCGGGCGAGCAGGTCGTCTGCGGCAACGACGTCTACGGCGGCGTCTACCGGATGTTCTCGCAGGTGTACGAGCCGAAGGGCTACCGCTTCGCGTATGCGAAGCCCGCGGACATCGCCGGCGCGCTCGACGAGTCGACGCGCCTCGTGTGGATCGAGTCTCCGACGAACCCGCTGCTCAACATCGTGGATATCCGTGCCGTGGCCGACGCCGCCCACGCGGTCGGCGCCCTCGTGGTGGTGGACAACACCTTTGCGACGCCGTACCTCCAGCGTCCCCTGGAGCTGGGAGCGGATCTCGTGGTGCACTCGACGACGAAGTACCTCGGCGGGCACTCGGACGTCATCGGAGGCTTCGTCGCGACGAGTGACGACAAGGTGGCGGAGCGACTGCGCTTCCTGCAGAAGTCGCTCGGCGCCGTGCCGGGCCCGTTCGACTGCTGGCTCGTGCTGCGCGGCCTGAAGACGCTGGCGGTGCGGATGGAGCGCCACTGCGCGAACGCGCGGCAGATCGCGGCGTTCCTCGAAGGGCACGCCGCGGTGAAGCAGGTGCTGTACCCGGGGCTCGCCTCGCATCCGGGGCACCAGCTCGCCGCCCGGCAGATGGCGGACTTCGGCGGGATGGTCTCGTTCCTGGCCGCGTCGGAGGACGAGGCGCTCGCCCTCGTCGCGCGCACGAAGCTGTTCACGCTGGCGGAGAGCCTCGGCGGTGTCGAGAGCCTGATCGAGCACCCGGCCCGGATGACGCACGCGTCGACGGCTACCGGGCCGTTTGCCGCGCCAGCCGAGCTGGTGCGGCTCTCGGTCGGGATCGAGGGCGTCGACGACCTCGTCGCCGACCTCGAGCAGGCGCTGGGCTAGGGCTCCTCGTCGGACGGGCGCCCGTCGAGCATCGACTCGATGAAGGCCGCCCAGACCGCGTTCGGCTCCCAGAGCTCGTCCATCAGCTCGAAGGCACGCTCCCGCGGCCAACCCTCGCCGAGGACGCGGTAGAGGCCGAGGAATGCGGAGACGCGCATGTTGGCGGCGCAGTGGATCCAGACCCTCTCGCCGCGGTGGTCGTCGCACGCTGCCATGAAAGCTCGGAGATCCGCCTCAGTGGGCGCCGCGAAGTCCACCGGGATGTGCACGTACGTCATTCCCAGCGAGGACACCGTCCCTGCCTCATCCGGCAGCGAGTAGCGCGGGTCGTCGTGCAGCGCGAGATTGACGACCGTCTCGTATCCAGCCGCAGCGATCCTCTCGAGCTGCTCCACCGTCGGCTGTCCCGACGTGCAGAGGCGTTCGTCGACCGCGCGGACGTTGTAGATCGTGGCGAGCTCGGGCTCGGTCATGCGTTCCTCTCGCTCGACGGCAGCCCGGACTCTAGAATGCGCGACCGTGGCCGGCGTGGATCCGATCGACTTGCACTTCAAGGGCGTCGAGCGCTCCGTCGGCTGCTACCTGATCGACACGCCTGCCGGCCCCGTCCTCCACGACTGCGGTGCGACGTCGACCATCCCGGCGCTGAAGGAAGGCCTGGCAGCGCGCGGGCTCCAGCTCCAGGACATCGAGCACCTCCTGCTCTCGCACATCCACCTCGACCACGCGGGCGCAGCCGGTGCGCTCGTGCGCGAGCATCCCGGCCTGCAGGTCTGGGTCTCGGAGATCGGCGCGCCGCACCTGATCGACCCGACGAAGCTCGAGTCGAGCGCCCGCCGCCTCTACGGCGACAACATGGACTGGTTCGGCGAGATCGTCCCGGTCCCGGAGCGCAACATCGCGATCGTGACCGACGAGGTCCTCGGGCTCGAGTGCTTCCCGATCCCCGGCCATGCGTCGCACCACGTCTGCTACTTCGACCGCCGGGACGGCACGCTCTACCCGGGCGACACCGCCGGGGTGCGCATCCTCCCCGCCAAGCACGTGGCGCCGCTCTGCCCGCCGCCCGACGTCGATCTCGACGCGTGGCACAGGAGCCTCGACGCGATGGAGCTGCGCGGCCCGAAGCGGCTCGCGCTGATCCACTTCGGCGTCGTCACCGATGTCTGGGCCCACTTCGAGCGAACGCGCCGCGCCCTCTTCCTGTGGGGGACCCGGGTAAGGAGCGGCGCAGACGAGGAGTCCTTCGTCGAAGCCGCGCTCGAGGACGCGCGGAAGGATCCGGACCTGGACATCGACGCGCTCGACGGCCCCGCGCCCATCCGTCTCTCCTACCTCGGGCTCAAGCGCTACTGGGACAAGCAGGCCGAAGCCGCGGCGTAGCGCCTCAGCTGACACCGAAGCGTGCGAGCGCGTCGCGCCGCAGAACATCCAGCTCGTCGACCTCGCCCATCAGCCCGAGCGAGCGGTCGAGCAGCTCCTTCAGCCCCTCGACGTCCGGCTCCTCGTCGGTCAGCTCGACCACCACGAGCGGCGCGGCGCCGAAGCCGCGGCGGCGCTCGCGCACGACGTCGAGCTCGAGCCGGCGCCCGTCCCAGTCGAACACGGCGCCGTAGGCCCCGCTCTCCACATCCATCGGATCGGCGACCGCGGCCAGCTTCTCCGCGGTGCGGAAGAGCAGCAGCCCGTCGTCCCCGTCCACGAAGAGCGGCGCCTTCATCGCGCGCCGGCCCGCGCCACGGCGCTCTCGTACGCGGCGACGTAGTCCGCGACCATGCGCTCGGGAGCGAAGCGCTCCTCGACGTAGCGCCGGCAGTCCAGCGGGTCGAAGCCGCCGGTCAGAGCGATCGCTTCCACCATCTCACGGTAGTCGTCAACGATCAGTCCGCCAACCCCATGCTCGAGAACCTCGGGGACGGCGCCGTGGCGGGTCGCGATCACCGGCGTCCCGCAGGCGAGCGACTCGATCATCACGAGACCGAACGGCTCCTCCCACTCGATCGGGAAGAGCGTCACGCGCGCGTTCTGCAACAGCTCCACCTTCTGCCCGTGGTTGACCTCGCCGAGGTACTCGATGTCCCCGCCGATGTGCGGCTCGACCAGCTCGCGGAAGTAGGTCTTCTCCTCCGGGTCGTTCATCTTGCCGGCGATCTTCAGCGGGAGCCCCGCCTGCCGGGCGATCGCGATCGCCCGGTGGCAGCCCTTGTCCGGGCTCATCCGGCCGATGAAGAGCAGGTAGTCGCCGCGGTGCGGCTTGACCGGATAGAGCGAGAAGTCGAGCGCGTTCG
>JAWVDX010000384.1:0-8628 GCA_033857015.1 Gaiellaceae bacterium | reverse complement strand
AGCGGGTGTCCGTGCGCAGTCGCCCAGACGGCCTGCGTCATGTTGCCGAGGTCGAAGCGCCCCGTTCGGAACGCGTGGTGGCGCAGGATCGAGAGCTCTGCGAAGAGGGCTGCGTAGGCGGTGACGGCGACGCCGAGGAGCAGCCGCGGGCTTACGCGCAAAGCTCCTCCAGCAGCGCGCGCCAGCGCGCGCCGAGGACCGCCTCGCTCGCGTGCGTCTCGTACGCGGAGCGTCCTCCCGCGGCGATCCGCTCGCGTAAGCCGCTGTCCGCGGCGAGGCGGCGCAACGCCCCGGCGAGCGCCGGCGCATCCCCGGGCGGGACGAGCAGCGCCGACTCGCCGTCCCGCAGCAGCTCGCGGGCGGCGGGCGTGTCGGCCGTCACGAGCGGGACGCCGCAGGCGAGCGCCTGGAACGCCTTGTTGGGGATGACCCGCTGCGCCTTGGCTGAGCGCCTGAAGATGCCGAGCGCCGCGCCGGCGCGGTGGAGCTGCGCGGGCAGCTCCTCGTAGGGGATCCACGGGATGTGCTCGACGTTCGCCGGCGGGTCGCGGAGCAGGTCGTCGAGCTGGCCCGACCCTGCGATCCGTAGCCGGATCTCCGGAGCCAGGCGCGCCGCCTCGAGGATCGTCTCGAGCCCGTGCAGCGGGATCAGCTTGCCGACGAAGAGCGCGTGGAACGGCTCCTGCGGCGCCCAGCCGGGGCCGAAGAGCCGCTCCTCCGCACCGACGAGGCAGCTCTCCACGCGGGACAGGTCCGCGAGAGCGGCCAGGAAGCGGGCGTTCGCCTCGGTGTCCGCGACGACGAGGTCGGCCCGGCGGAGCGCGAAGCGGTCGAGCCGGCGCAGCCCGCGCGCCGCGACCGAGCCGGACGCGAAGCGGCCGCGGTCGCCGACGAAGGTGTCCTCGAGCGAGACGAGCGCGTTGAACACGATCGGCCGCCCTCTCGCCGCCCGCCGGGCGGCGCCCATGTCCAGCGTCCCGGGGTAGCCGACGAGGAGCACGTCGAAGTCTCCCGGCGGCCGGCGCGCCAGGAGGCGCAGCTCCGCCGCCGCGATGCTCGCCAGCGCTCGCGGCCCGAGCGAGAACTTGTGCTCGCGCCCCTCGAGCAGCGGGACATGCCACTCCTCCACCTCGACTCCGGCGCCCCGCAACGCGGAGAAGACCTGCGCATTGCGCGGATAGCCGCGCTCGTACGTCCCCCAGGCGAGGACTCTCAACCTAAGACTTCTTCGACGCGCGCCTCGCTGCGCTCGAGCGCGTCCTCCTTCTCCTCGTTCTGGGCCAGCACCATCTCGCTGATCAGCCCGAGCGAGGCGAACTGGATCCCGACGACGACGAGCAGCACGCCGAGGAGCAGGAGCGGGCGCTGCCCGATCGCGTGCCCGAGCAGCTTGACGACCGTCAGGTAGCAGAGCGTGACGAAGCCGATCCCGCCCAGCAGGAGGCCGATGCCGCCGAAGAGATGCAGCGGGCGGTGCCGGTAGCGTCCGATGAAGGAGACCGTCACGAGATCGAGGAAGGCGCGGACGTAGCGCTCGCTTCCGTAGCGCGAGCGGCCGAACTCGCGGGGGCGGTGGTTGACCGGCAGCTCCGCGATGCGGTAGCCGCGGTAGTGCGCCAGCACCGGCACGTAGCGGTGCAGCTCCCCGTAGAGGTGGAGCGAGCGGGCAACCTCGATCCGGTACGCCTTGAAGCCGCAGTTCATGTCGTGCAGGCGGACACCGGTGACGAACCCCGTGACGCGGTTGTAGATGCGCGAGAGGAAGCGCCGCGTCCAGCGGTCGCGGCGCTTGGTCTTCCAGCCGGAGACGAGGTCGAAGCCCTCGTCCAGCTTGGCAAGCAGGCGCGGGATCTCGGACGGGTCGTCCTGCAGGTCGCCGTCGATCGTCACGACGATGTCCCCGCGCGCATGCGCGAATCCGGCCATGAGCGCCGCCGCCTTGCCGAAGTTGCGCCGCATCCGCACGACGCGGACCGGATCCGGTCCGGCGTGCAGGCGGGTCAGCGCCGACCAGGTGCCGTCGGTCGAGCCGTCGTCGACGAAGACGGCCTCCCACTCGCGGCCGGTCAGGTCGAGCGTGAGGCGCAGCTCCTCGACGAGGGGCGCGACGGTGCGCTCCTCGTTGTAGACGGGGACGACGATCGAGAGCACGGGCGGAGCGTAACGGCCCAGGTACGGTTCGCGCCGTGGACGCCTTGCTCCCGCTCGAGGACGCGATCGCCGCGGTGCTCGCAGAGGTGCGCCCGCTCGGGGCGGAGCGAGTCGCCCTCGCGGACGCGCTCGGCCGCGTGCTTGCGGAGCCTGCGCTCTCGGCGACGGATCTGCCGCCCTTCCCGAGCTCCTCGATGGACGGCTTCGCCCTGCGCGCCGCTGACACGCCCGGGGTGCTCGCAGTCGTCGGCCACAGCGCTGCCGGCGTGCCGTGGACAGGCGAGCTGGGGGCGGGCCAGGCGGTCGGGATCGCCACCGGGGCAGTCGTCCCCGCCGTGGCGGACGCGGTCATTCCGATCGAGCGCGTTGTCGTAAAGGACAACAGCGTGGAGGTCGAGGCCTGTGAGCGTGGCGCCAATATCCGCCTACCCGGCGGCGATGTCGAGCGCGGTGCGGTCGTCCTCCCGGCGGGCTCGGAGCTGGGTGCCGCCCAGCTGGCCGCGCTCGCGGCGGCCGGCGTCCCCGCGGTTGCGTGCGCGCGCCGGCCCCGCGTGCGCGTCCTCGTGACCGGCACGGAGCTGCGCGCGGCGGGCGAGGAGCTGCGGCCGGGCGAGATCTACGAGTCCAACGGCACGCTGATCCGCGCCGCGCTCTCCGGCGAGGCCGACGTCGAGCTGCTCGCGCCCGTGCGCGACGACGAGGCTGCGCACACGGAGGCGCTGGCGCGTGCGCTGGAGGCGGACGTCGCGCTCACGAGCGGCGGCGTCTCGGTGGGCCCGCACGATCTCGTGCGGGCCGTCGCCGCCGGCCTCGGCGTGACGGAGCGCTTCTGGCGCGTCGCCGTGAAGCCCGGCAAGCCCGTCCTCTTCGGGACGCGCGGACACACGCTGCTCTTCGGCCTCCCGGGCAACCCGGTGTCCGTTCTCGTCGGGCTCGAGCTCTTCGTCCGGCCGGCGCTGCGGGCGCTCCAGGGGACGGCTGACCCCGGCCCGCGCTTCGAGCCGGCTCGGCTCGCCCGCCCCGCACGGCTCGATCCGGCTCGCACCGTCTTCCTGCGCGCCCGCCTGGAGGACGGCGTCGTGGATCCGCTCAGCGGGCAGGAGTCCCACATGATCGTGCGCGCCGCAGCCGCCAACGCGCTCGTCCACCTGCCGCGCGGCGAGGGCGAGCTCGCGGCGGGCGAGCCCGTTCGGATCATCCGCCTACGCTGAACGCCTTCCCGTTCGTCGGGACGACGCGCACGGGATACGCGTAGACGAGATAGCGTTGCGTGGCGAAGAAGCGCGGGTGGCAGGCCTGGAGGATCACGACCTCGTGGTCGGGCGAGCGCAGCACGGCGACGTCCGTCGCGGCCACGATGCGGTGCGAGCGCACGACGTAGACGAAGCTTCCGTAGGGCACCTGGATCGTGATCAGGTCCCCCGGCCGGAGCGAGTCGATGTGCGAGAAGGGCGCCAGGTAGGTCGTCCGGTGCCCCGCGACGTAGACGAGCCTGCCCTGGCCGGGCATGAACGAGCCGGGATAGCGGCCCGGCCCGCGCTTGAGGCTGTCGTGGTCGGTGCCGTTCACGAGCACCATCGCCAGGTGCAGCCGCGGGACGAGGATGCGTCCGATCGCCTGCCCGCGGTGGACGCTCGCGCGGTAGCGTCGCGCCTCGGCGGCGATCTGCAGGCGCTCGGCGGCAGTTCCGCCGGTGACGCGCTTCGCATGGAACTCGCGCTGGACCGTGGCGTACTGCGCCGCCAGACGGTGCTGCTCGAGCTTGGTGTAGAGCGCCGTGAACGGGTCCTGCCAGCGCCACACGAGGAAGCTCCAGGCGAGGACGAGCACGCCGAGGACGACGAGCGCCGTCCCGAGCCTCCGCACCCATCTCCTCCGCATCACTCGCCCAGGGCGCGCCGGCGAGGCGCAGGTGCAGCGGAGTCCGCGCCGCGCCGCGGGAGCATGAGCCGGCCCACCGACTGGCGCACACGCCCGCGCGGCAGCGCGTCCGCGCGCGGATAGGGCGCGTAGCGGCCCGCCGTCAGCGTGAGCAGCTGCGCGGCAACGGCGAGCCAGCCGCCGAAGACGAGCAGCAGCGGGAACGAGACCTGGTGGACGACCGCGAGCTCCATCAGGTACCACGGCGCATCGAAGCCGAGCTCGAGGCGCGTCGCGAACGCGTGGACGAGCCAGAGCGGCCCGGCGAGCCCGGCGAGGAAGACGAGCGCGCGCACCCAGCGGGGCCGTGTGCGCAGCTGGGGGAGCCAGATCCAGGCGTGCAGCGAGGGCAGCACGAAGACGAGCGCGTAGCGGTTGAGCGCGACGAGGAGGATCGCGACGAGCGCGAGCCCGAGCAGCGCCGCGCTGTGGCCGGCGACCTCCTCGTCGACCGCGAGAGCGCCCCGCGGGATGAGTCGCTCGCGCGCGGCCAGCCAGGCTCCGCCGACGACGACACCCAGCAGCGCCAGCGAGAGGACGGGCCAGCTCTGGGCCGCCGAGGACTCGAGGGAGACCGGACGGGCCGTTCCGTACGGGAACAGGCCGAGCCAGACGAGGAGCTCGAACACGACGATCGCCGCGAGCCAGAAGCCAGCGCGGGCGCCGAGGCTGCGCAGCGCGGGCTGCAGCTGGATCCCGCGGCGTCGGCAGCGGGCGAACAGGTCGACAATCGTGACGAGCGCCGGCAGCAAGGCGGTCAGCAGCAGCAGCTGGATCGCCCATCCCGGCAGCCGGCGCGCGCCAACGAGGACGTAGGTCCGCGTGCTGGTCGAGGTGGGGCCTGCGTTGTCGAGCGCCGCGAGCAGCGTCGCGGTCGAGCGGCCGATCGCTCCGAGGCGCGCACCGTCGAGAGTCGACGAGCCTGCGGCGCTGTCGGGCGGGCGGTCCCGGGCAGTCGTGAGCGCGATCGCAGGGGTGCCGCGAGCGATGAACGGCGCCTGCTCGTAGAGGCTGAACGGGAAGGCGAGGTCGAGCAGCTGGTGGAACGCCGAGGCGTGGGCGAGCGGCGCGCTCATCCTGTCGTTCGCGGTGGCGACGAGGGTCGGGTCGGGGGAGCTCGCGCTGTCGCTCGCGAGGACGACGCGCGGCGGCCCGGTGCCGCCGATCGCATCGAGGGCGATCGCCGCGAGCAGGGGGCGGTGACCGAGCGCCTGCTGCGCGAAGCGCGCCGCCCCGAGCGCGCCGTACGCGCCGCCGTCGGTCGAGACGAAGACGATCGTGTGCAGGGGAGCCTGCTCGCGGGCGCCGGGCTGGGTGCCGTAGCCCCGCGCCAGCTCCAGCAGGGCTGCCGTCCCCGAGGCGTTGTCGTCGAGGCCGGCGCCGCCGACGTCGTCGCGGTGCGCGAGCACCACGATCGCGTCGCGCGAGCGGCCGGGCGCCTCGGCGACGAGGTTGACGAGCCGGCGCCGCCCGAGGCCGGCGATGGTGGTGCTGAACGCGTCGGTCGTGACCTTGTAGCCGGAGCTCTCGAACTGCGAGCGCACGAACGCTTCGGCGCCGCGCGCGCCTGGTGTCCCCGGCCGCCGATCGGGATTCTGCTGGGCGAGCGCCCGCGCGTTCGCCTCGGCGCTCGCCCGGTCGAAGCTCTGGACGAAGCCGACCGGCGGCGGCAGCGGAGACGGCAGCGACGAGAGGCTGAACGCGGTGACGAGCAGCGGGACGCCTACGAGCAGCCAGGTGCCGCGATAGCTGCGCGCATTGACGGGGCGCTCCAGCGATCCCGGGCGTGGGCGCCGGCGCGCGCGTGGAGCCCGTGGCGGCGCCATCTCGCGATCTAGTGTAGGCCGCACGGAGGCGGGCAACAGCAGGCGAACCCGTTTTCACGTGGAAACGGTGCAGCGAGGAAGGGGCGCGAGGTTAGTCGTCCATGCGATCGGACAAGGGGAAGGTGATAGAAAGCACACCCGTGGACACCGCGAACATCATCCGTCTGACCATCCCTGCCAAGCCCGAGTACATCACCCTGTGCCGGCTCGCCCTCACAGGGCTCGCGCGGGTGCGGAGCTTCCCGGACGAGGTGGTCGCCGACATGAAGCTCGCGCTGACGGAGGCATGCTCGAATTCGGTGCGTCACGCCTACGACGAGACGGTCGGCTCCGTGGAGATCAGCTACGAGCTGCAGTCCGACCGGCTGATCGTCGAGGTCTGCGACGACGGCTCGGGCTTCGACGTCATGACCAACGGGGACGAGGAAGACAGCCTCACCGAAGGCGGCCTCGGAATTGCGATCATCCGCTCCATCGCCGACGAGCTCGACATCGAGCGTCGCGCAGGCGGCGGCTCGCGCTTGCGTTTCGTGAAACTGCTCGAGACCTGAGCGACCCGTCCCGCTACCCCGGAGCGTCCCGATGCTGCAACTCGTGAACGTCGGTCATAAGTCGCTCGCCGATTACGCGACGATCGCCAGCCGCGGCCTGATGGAGGAGATCCGCCGTCTCGCTGAGCCGCTCCAGGGCAAGCGCATCGCCCACCTCTCGGCGACCGCCTTCGGCGGCGGCGTGGCGGAGATCCAGTACACGCTGGTCCCGCTCATGGCCGATGCGGGCCTCGACGTCGAGTGGCGGATCATCAAGGGGCAGGAGGAGTTCTTCAACGTCACCAAGGCGATCCACAACGGGCTCCAGGGCGACCCGCGCGAGCTGACCGCGGAGGAGCAGGCGATCTACTTCCGCTACAACGCCGAGAACGCGGCCGAATTCGACCCGAGCGAGTACGACTTCGTGATCGTCCACGACGGGCAGCCGGCCGCGATGATCGACCACTTCCCGGACTCGGACGCGAAGTGGATCTTCCGGTGCCACATCGACCTGTCCACGCCGAACCAGCAGGTGCTGGACACGCTCCTGCCGTCGATCAAGCGCTACGACGCGGCGATCTTCCACATGCGCGAGTACGTCCCGCAGACGGAGGGCCTGCCCGAGGCGTTCATCTGGCCGCCCGCGATCGACCCGCTGGCGCCGAAGAACATGGCGCTCTCGCCGGAGGACGCCGCCTACATCCTCGACCAGTTCGGCCTCGACATCCACCGCCCGCTTCTGACGCAGGTGTCGCGCTTCGACCCCTGGAAGGACCCGCTCGGCGTGATCGACGCCTACCGGGAGGTGAAGCTGCAGCATCCGGACGTGCAGCTGGCGCTCGTCGGCTCGATGGCCCACGACGACCCGGAAGGGTGGGACTACTACAACCGCACTGTCGCCTACGCTGACGGCGACCCGGACATCTACATCCTCTCGAACCTGAACAACGTGGGCTCGGTCGAGGTCAATGCGTTCCAGGTGCACTCGGCGGCCGTCCTGCAGAAGTCGATCAAGGAAGGCTTCGGCCTGACTGTCAGCGAGGCGCTCTGGAAGGGCCGCCCGACTGTCGCCGGGAACGTGGGCGGCATCGTCCGCCAGATCGTCGACGGCGAGACGGGGTGGCTCGTCTCCTCGGTGCCGGAGGCGGCCGCGGCCGTGCTGGAGATCCTCGACGATCCCGGCGTGGCGCGGGCGCGCTCGCTCGCCGGCAAGGAGTACGTGCGCACGCACTTCCTCACGCCCAGGCTCCTGCGGGACTGGCTCGCGCTCTTCAACCGGCAGCTCGGTCTCGGGCAAGAGTCCGAGGACGGCCTGGTCAGCGTCGCCGCGAAGTGAGCGAGCGCCGCTCCATCATCGTCGTCGCCAATCGCGCCCCCGTCACGTTTCGGCGCAGCGCCGACGGCACGCGCATCGCCCGGCGCGGCGGCGGCGGGCTCGTGACGGCGCTCAGCAGCCTCGTCTCGCACCACGACGTGACCTGGATCGCGAGCGCCATGAGCGGCGAGGACAGGGCCGTCGCGCGCGAGGCAGGCGGGCAGGCGGTCGACGAGCAGGCCCGCGACGGATCGGCCTACCGGCTGCGCCTCGTCGCCCACGATCCTTCGGCCTACGACTGGTACTACAACGTCGTCTCGAACCCGACGCTGTGGTTTCTCCAGCACTACCTCTGGGACCTGACCCGCCGGCCGAACCTCGACCACGGCCTCCATCACGCGTGGAACGAGGGCTACGTGGCGGTCAACCGCGCTTTCGCGGACGCCGTGCTCGAGGAGCTGGACGCGAATCCGGACGCGACCGTCTTCTTCCACGACTACCACCTCTACCTCGCGCCGCGCATGGTGCGCGACGCCCGCCCGGATGCGCTGCTCGCCCATTTCGTGCACATCCCCTGGGCCGATGCGGACTACTGGCACGTCTTGCCGGAGCAGATCCGGCGCGACATCCACGACGGATTGCTCGCCAACGACGTCGTCGGCTTCCACACGCCGCGCTGGCGGCGCAACTTCCTGCGCGCGGCGGAGGACATCGTCGGCGGGCAGAGCGAGACGGACGGGACGATGCGCTACCGCGACCGCAAGGTGCTCGTCACGGCGCACCCGATCGCCGTCGACGCGGCTGAATTCGAGGAGCTGGCGCAGAGCGACGCGGTGCTCGCGCAGGAGAAGCTGATCCTGCGTGGCCGCCCGGAGAAGCTGATCGT
>JAWVDX010000383.1:0-10899 GCA_033857015.1 Gaiellaceae bacterium | reverse complement strand
CGCGACGGTGTAGGTGAGCGCGGCGAGCGCCTTGCCCGCAAAGATCTCGCCCCGCCCGCGCGAGCGCGTGAGGATCGTCTTGAGCGTCCCGTTGTGGTGCTCCGCCGCCACGATGTCGCCGGCGACGAGCGCGGTGATCAGCGGGAAGGCCCAGAACGACATGAAGAGCAGCACGACGAACGGGACGACGAGCCCCGTGTCGCGCACGTGCCGGCCGAGGCCGAGCAGCGCGTCGTTCGGCCCGCCCGACTTCAGCAGCAGGACGATGACGAACGCGAGCGGGATCCCCATCGCTGCGATCAGGCCCAGATACGTGCGCTTCTGGACGAGCAGCTTCGCGATCTCCCAGCGATAGACGGCGATCACGCGACCGCCTCCTCCGCCGCGGCAACCGGGGCCCCGTCCTCGGTCATCCCGAGGAAGAGCTCCTCGAGGCTGGCCGTCTGCGGCACGAGCGCCGTCACGCCGATCCCCGCGCGGCCGAGCGCGATGCTCAGCGCGGCGACCGCCTGCTCGTCGGCGCTGAAGCGCAGCTCCCCGTCGATCGCCTCGACGTCCCCGAGCCCCTGCTGCTCGCGACAGAGCGCCTCGGCGCGCGCCGGCTCGGTGGTGCGCAGCCGGAACCCGCTCGCGGCCGTGGCAAGCAGTGCGGTGAGCTCGCCCTCGTAGACGATCCGCCCCTTGCGGATGATGGCCACGCGATTGCAGAGCTCCTCCACCTCGGCGAGGATGTGGCTCGAGAGCAGCACCGTGATCCCTTCGCCGGCGAGGCGCCGGACGAGGTCGCGCATGTCGCGCATCCCGGCTGGATCGAGGCCCGTCGTCGGCTCGTCCAGGAGGAGCAGCTGCGGCTGGCGCAGGAGCGAGGCGGCGATGCCGAGCCGCTGCTTCATCCCGTGGGAGTAGCCGCCGACGCGATCCTTGGCGCGGTCGCGCAGGTCGACCAGGTCGAGCACCTCGTCGATCCGCCCGCGCGCGCCGTTGCCGTCGTAGTCGGCGAGCAGGCGCAGGTTGCGGCGGCCGGAGAGGTACGGGTAGAAGCGCGGCCCCTCGACGAAGCCGGCGACGCCGTCGAGCGCGCGGGCGCCGTCGGCGAGCGGGTCGCGCCCGAAGAGCTTCGCCACGCCGCTCGTCGGGCGGATCAGCCCGAGCAGCATGCGCAGCGAGGTCGTCTTGCCGGCGCCGTTCGGGCCGAGGTAGCCGAAGACGTCGCCCGTCGCGATGTTGAGGTCGACGTGGTCTACGGCGACGATGTCGCCGTAGACCTTGACCAGCTGCCGCGCTTCGACTGGAGCGGGACTCACTTCAGGGCGCGCGCCGCAGCCTCGGCTGCCGCGGCCGGAACCGATCCGGCGAGGACGAAGTCGACACCGCCGCGCTGCCAGAAGAGCGCCGTGCCGAGCTCGGTCGGGAGCTCGTGGCCGGTCACGCCGTCGAGTGCGACCGAGGGCAGACCTGCCTGTGTCGTGTCGGCCCTTGCGGTCGCTGCGCTCTCGATGACGACGATCCCGCCCAGGCCCTGTCCGTACGAGACGAGCACGTGCTTGCTGTCGGCGGAGCCGACGAGGCGGACGTCCTGGCGCGGCAGGCCGACGAGCGTGTCCGGGGCGACGACGGTGAAGCCGGCCGCAGCCTGGACTGCGGCGAGGCCGGTGACGGGCTTGGAGTCGCCCGCCTGGGTGTCGGAGCCGTTCCCGGTCAGGTCGGTCACCTTCGCGTCGCTCGGCGGCGCGACGTTGACGTCACTCGCAGCGATCGACCCGTAGGAGATCTCCGTCACCTTCAGCTCCAGGGCGGGCGTCGACTTGCCCTGCGCGTAGACCGCGACCCGCAGCGGCACGCCGCTCGCGGCGTCCCAGGCCAGCTGGGCCGAGCCGAGCAGCCCGCCGTCGTGCTTCGGCGAGACGGTCACCGTGTAGGCGCCCTGGCCCGCCGCGGTCCCCGGCTGCGCGTCCGAGACGTTCGCGTCCGGGGCGAGCTGCGTGAGGAAGGTGCTGATCTCGGCGAGCGTGGGCGGGGTGTCCTTGGCGGCCGTGGCCGTCGTGTCCGCCGGGAGCGTCGCCTTGTAGACGCTGTTCGTGGACGCGTCGTAGACGGTGACCTGCTTGTCCGTCCAGAGGATCTGCGCGTCGCCCGCGTCGGACTGCAGCTCGAGGCGGCCGCGGCCGTCGTTCGTGAGCCAGAGGCGTCCCGAGCCGCCGGACATGAGCGCCGAGGCCGAGCCGGCGCTGAGCGCGCCCGACGGGAAGAGGTTGTTCGTGAAGGTCACGCGCGCGGTGATCCCGTCCACCGGCGGTGCGGTCAGCGCGTCGTGGAGCGCGTCCGCGAGCGGCTTGGCCGGCGGCGGTGTGCCGCTGGAGGAGGCGGCGACGGCGATCGCGGTGCCCGCGATGGCGATCACGGCCACGGCGGCGGCAAGGGCGAGGAGGGTGCGAGTCGAGGCGGTGCGTAGACGCTTCACGGCGGATCCTTTCGGTGGCTCTCGTCGTGAGTTGTAGCGACCGTCTCTGAGAGTGGGGTGAGAGCGGGCAGCTCGATCGTGAAGCGCGAGCCGGCGGCGCCGGCGCGGCCGCCGTGACGCTCCGCCGTCGCGCGCACGATGGCGAGCCCGAGGCCGGAGCCGGGCACGTTCGCAGCGCCCCGCCAGAAGCGGGCGAACGCCTGCTCCGCCTCCTCTGAGGAGAGCCCAGTCCCTGCGTCGGCGACGCTGAGCCGGGCGGTCGCGCCGTCCTGCTCGACGGACAGGGCGATCGGCCCGCCGGCCGGCCCGTGCCGATGCGCGTTCTCGAGCAGGTTCGCGAGCGCCCGGGCGAGCGCCTCGCGGTCGCCGCGGACACGCACCGGCGCAGAAGCGTCGACGACGACGCGCGGGTCCGCGTCCGCCGCCGCGCGGGCCAGCTCGTCGAGGCGCACTTCCTCCGTCGGGTGCTGCGCGGCCTCCTCCCGTGAGAGGGCCAGCAGGTCGTCCGCGAGGCGGGAGAGGCGCTCTGCGTCCTGCGCCAGCTCGGCGACGAGCTCGGGCGTCGCGCCGTGGCGGGCGAGGTACGCGACGTTCCCGCGCAGCGCCGTCAGCGGCGTGCGTAGCTCGTGCGAGGCGTCGGCCAGGAAGCGGCGCTCCGACTCGCGGGCCCGCTCGAGGCTGGCGAGCATCCCGTTCAGCGTCGCGGCGAGCCGCGCCACCTCGTCGTCGGTCGCCGGCTCGGGGAGGCGTGCGCGCGGGTCGCCGCTGCGCTCGATCGTCGCAGCCGCCCCGGCGAGCCGGCCGAGCGGGCGCAGCGCCCGCCGCGTGAGGAAGGCGACCGCCGCGCCGCCGAGCGCCGCCGCGAGGACGGCGGAGAGGAGCGTCACGATGCGCAGCGTTCGTACCGTCGCCTCGAGGTCGTCGGTCGGCGCGGCGACGACGACCGCCCCGCCCGCGGCCGACCCGCCGACCCGGGCCAGCGGCGCCGCGTAGAGCCGGAGCTGCTGCTCGCCCAGCGTGACCGTCGCGTAGCGCGAGCGCCCGTCCCGGATGGATGCGCGCACCGCTCCCGTCACGGGCAGGAGGCTGCCGCCGAGCGAGAGCGAGCGCGCCACGATCCTCCCCTTCGCGTCCAGCACCTCGACGGCGACCTGCGTCCCGCCGATCGAGGCGTCGAGTGCGCCAGGCGCCGTCAGCAGCGCGGGCGCCGACACGCTCAGCTGGGCGACCGCGATGGCGCGCTGGCGTAGCGACGAGTCGAGGGAGCGGCGCAGGTGCCGCGCGACCAGCAGATCCACGCCGGCGCCGGCGACGAGCAGCGCGAGCGCCACGGCGAGCACCGCCGCGACGACCGCGCGCGCCTGGAGCGACCGGGCTCTCATCCGACGACGTAGCCGGCGCCGCGCACCGTGCGGATCAGCTCCGGCGGGCCGAGCTTGCGCCGCAGGTAGGAGACGTAGCGATCCACGACGTTGTGGGTCGCGCCGAGCTCGCCGCCCCAGACCTGCTCGAGTGCCTGCTCGCGCGTGACGACGCGGCGGCGATTGCGCAGCAGCAGCTCGAGCAGGTCGGCCTCGCGCGCGCTCAGCTCGAGCGCCCGCCCGCCCCGCGTCGCGGAACGGGAGCGGAGATCCAGCACGAGGTCCTCGTGGGCGAGCAGCTCGTCGGGCTCCTGGCCCCGCCGCAGCAGCGCACGCACGCGCGCCACGAGCTCCTCGGGGGCGAACGGCTTCACGAGGTAGTCGTCGGCGCCGGCGTCGAGCCCGGTGACGCGATCCTCGATCGCGTCGCGCGCGGTCAGGAGCAGGATCGGCAGCGCGAGACCGCGTGCGCGCACGCGCCGGCAGACGGCGAGACCGTCCAGCCCGGGCATCGTCACGTCGAGGACGAGGAGGTCCGGCGTGGCGCGCTCGAGGTGGGCCAGCGCCGCACCGCCGTCCGGCTCCGAGCGCACGTCGTAGCCCTCGGCCGCGAGCGTCCGCTCGAGCATCCGGCGGATCGGCGCGTCGTCGTCGACGACCAGGATCGCCGGGCCAGTCACGCAGCCACCTTAGCGTGAGGCTCTGGGGCGATACTTCCCGCCGGTGCTCCAGCTCCTCGCTCTCGTCGTGGTCGTGGCCCTCGTCGACTCGCTGAATCCGACCACGGTCGGGCCGGCGCTCTACCTGGCGACGGCCGCGGATGCGCGGCGCAGCGTCGCGGCCTTCACCGCGGGCGTGCTCGGGGTCAGCCTCGCCGGCGGGCTCGTCCTCACGTTCGGGCCGGGGCGGCTGCTCATCGGCGTCGTGCCGCATCCGGGCAGCGAGCTCAAGCACGAGATCGAGCTCGCCTGCGGTGTGACGGCCCTCCTGATCGCGCTCGTGCTCTGGCTGATCCGCGGCCGGCTGAGCGCGCACGTCCTCGAGAAGTCGCAGCGGGTCGAGCGCTCCTCGCTCCTGCTCGGCGCGGGGATCATGCTCGTCGAGCTGCCGACAGCCTTCCCGTACTTTGCGGTCATCGCGGCGATCGTCAGCTCCGAGGTCAGCGCGCTCGAGGAGCTCCTCCTGCTCGTGCTGTTCAACGCGATCTTCGTTGCGCCGCTCCTCGCCATCCTCGTCCTGCGCCTGCTCGCCGACGACAACGCGGTGAGCCGGCTCGAGCGGTTGCGCGCGACGCTGCACCGCCGGATGGGCGTCCTGCTCCCGCTCGTCGTGCTGCTCGTCGCCGTCGTGCTGCTGACGCTCGGCGGCGTGGGGCTCGCTCAGGACTGAGCGCCGGCCGCCAGCTCGGCGACGCCCTCGTTGCGGGCGACGAGGACGGTGCCGGCCAGGAGGAGGCCGAGCCCGAGCGCGATCGGGAGCCCGTGGAGCGCGATCGAGCCGAGGCGCTCGCGCAGGAACAGCGGCTCCAGCACGATCGGGAGGAACGTCTGCACGCCGAAGCTGACGGGGATGACGACCGTCGCCCTGCGCAGCTGGAACGCGCTCATCTGCGCGAGGACGGCGACGAGCCCGGCCACGACCGTCACGGCCGACCAGGCGATCGCGTTCACGACGTGGTGGAGCCCGACGTCGTCGCTGGCGAGCTTCGTCGCGACGTTCGAGGCCGCGAAGCCGAAGCCGGAGGCGAGGATCATCGTCAGCGGCGTTCCGAGCCGCGTCCCGCGCAGGGCCCAGGGCAGAAGCGCACCGGCGCAGAGCCCGGCCGCGACGAGGATCACGGCGAGGCCGTCCCGGTGCGTCTCGACGTGGGGAGGTGCGCCCCAGGCGACGAAGCCGATGCCTCCGATCATGGCGGCGACCCCGGCGATCTCCGGCCGGCCGACACGCTCCCCGAGCGTCCGCACACCGAGCCAGAGCAGGATCAGCAGCCCGCCGGCGAGCGCGGTCTGAACGACGACGAACGGCGCCTCGTTCAGCGCGAGCACCTGCGGCGCGATCCCGAGCACCCCGAGCGCGGAGCCGAGCAGCCAGAGCGGCCGGCGCAGCAGGCGCAGGAGCAGCGACCCGGTGAGAGCGAGCGAGCGCGGCGCCTTGCGGGCTTCGAGCGCCTGGAGCGCCATTCCGACGTTGAAGAGCGCCGAGGCGACGAGCGCTGCGATCAGGCCGAGAGCGAGCATCGGGCGCTCTTGCCCGCGCGCCGCGGGGCGAAAGCCTAGAAGGCGCTTTGCCGAATCAGCTTTCCGGCCGATACCCACCCGGATGACGATCGACATCGAGGAGCTGCGGCCCCGGCTCGGGTCGCTCCTGCTGCGGCGCGGGCTGCTTTCGCCTGAGCGCCTGGAGGAGGCGCTCGAGGAGGGCGCGATCCGCGGCGCGCGGGTCGGCAAGGTGCTCGTCGAGCGCGGCTGGGTCACCGAGGCGGAGATCGCCGGCGTCATGGCCGAGCAGTCCGGCCTCGAGGTCGTTCGCCTCGACTTCGAGAGCTTCGACCCGGCCGCGATCGCGCTCCTCCCTGGGCGGACCGTGCACGGGCTCGGCGCCATCCCCGTCAGCTTCGCCGACCCGCAGACGATCGTGATCGCCGTCTCCGACCCGACGAACGTGCTCACGATCGACGCGCTGCGGATGGCGATCGGGCTCAACGTGCGCCTCGTCGTAGCCCTCACGAGCGAGATCGACGCCGCGATCGCCCGCTTCTACCCGCCGCTCACCGCCGGGGAGCCGCTTTCGATCTCATTGCTCGAGCGCGGCAGGCGAAATGACGAGAAGGTCGAGCCGACGGGCCCGGCGATCGCGCTTGTGAACGGCCTGATCCGCCGGGCGATCCAGCTGCGCGCCTCGGACGTGCACCTCGAGCCACAACGCGATTCCGCGCGCGTGCGCGCCCGCGTCGACGGCGTCATGCAGGACGTGGACTCGGTCCCGCCCGACATGCAGCAGGCCGTCGTCAGCCGGATCAAGGTGATGGCCGGCCTGGACATCACCGAAAGGCGTATCCCGCAGGATGGCCGCGTCTCGATCGAGTTCGGCGGCCAGCACATCGACCTGCGCGTCGCCGTGATGCCGACCTCGCACGGCGAGCAGGTCGTGATGCGGATCCTCTTCGTCGACCAGGACGGGGGCGTCGACCTCAGCGAGCTCGGGATGGCGGCCGACACGCAGAAGACGTTCCTGCACGCAATCGGCCAGCCTTCCGGCTTCGTCGTCACGTGCGGCCCGACCGGGAGCGGCAAGACGACGACGCTGTACGCGGGCCTCGCCTACCTGAACGACGATGCGCGGGCCGTCATGACGATCGAGGATCCCGTCGAGCGCCACCTGGACAGGATCGTCCAGATCGAGACGAACACGCGGGCAGGCCTCACCTTCGCGCGCGGCCTGCGCACCCTGCTCCGCAGCGACCCGGACGTCCTGCTCGTCGGCGAGATCCGCGACGAGGAGACCGCCAAGATCGCCGTCCACGCCTCGCTGACCGGGCACATGGTGCTCTCGACGCTGCATGCGTACGACTCGATCGGCGCCATCGTCCGGCTGCACGAGATGGGCGTCGACCGCGGCTCGCTCACGGTGGGCCTCACCTGCGTGATCGCGCAGCGGCTGCCGCGCCGGCTCTGCACCTCGTGCAGCGAGGCATACGAGCACGACGCGGAGCTCTTCATCCGCAGCGGCTTCGGCTCTCCGGACGAGCGCGCGACCTATTCGCTGCGCCGCGCCGTCGGCTGCGAGGAGTGCGGCGGCACCGGCTACAAGGGGCGGGTCGCGCTCTACGAGGTGCTGCCCGTGCGCGGCGCCGTGAGGGACGCGATCGGCGGCGCGAGCTCGGAGCTCCGCGAGGCCGCCGCCGCGACCGGCATGCGGACGCTGCGCCAGGACGGCCTGCGGCTCTGCCTCGAGGGCGTCACGTCGGTCGACGAGGTCACGCGCATCACGCGGACCTGGGAAGAGGCGAGCGAGGACGACGCCTAGGCGTCGCGCTTCGCGCGGCTGAGCTCCTCGGCGAGTGCGTCCACGGCCTCGGCGGCGCTGTCGGCGCGCTTGCGGGCCTTCGCCGCGTCCCGCGCGCGGGCCTCCGACTCCTTCTGCGCGCGCTGCGCCTCTGCTTCGGCCGCACCGGCGGCGTCCGTGGCTTCGAGGGCTGCGTCGCGCGCCTTGCGGAGCTGACCCTCGAGCTTGCGGATCCGCTCGCGGCGCTCCGCCCCGTCCGGACGTGCCTTCGACGCCGCGGGCAGGTCGCCGCCGGCGCCGAGCGCCTCGAAGCCCGCCGGGGCGAGATCCTCGGTCAGGCGCCCGCTCGCGAGGAGTGCGCGCCCGTCCTCGCTCACCGAGGCGGACTGCAGCGTCGAGCGGATCCGGTCCAGCACTCCAGGTGGGGCGCTCCCGCGCTCGGCGGTCAGCAGGCGCTCGGCCGCGTCCGCGAGGCCGTCGATCGCCTTCGCCTGCGTGCGGCGCGCCTGCTCGAACGGCGCGGCGTCACCGCCCGCGAGCAGCGTGCGCTGCGCCTCGCGCAGGCGGTGCCCCGCGTCGAGGAGCGCATCCACGTCCTTGCGCGCCTCTCGCGCCAGCCGGTTGATCGCCCACGCGGAGACCGTCGGCTTGCGCAGCGCCTTGACCTCGTCCGCCGCCGCGCGCTCGCCCGCGGAGCGCAGCCGCTTCGCCTCTGCGTCGCGCAGGGCCGTGAATGCGTCGAGGCCCGCGGCGTACAGCTCGTCGGCGATCGTTTCGACCGGATCGGGCGTCATTAGGCGACCTGCAGCTGCGGGACAGGGACTCGAACCCCAACTTCCGGTTCCAGAGACCGGCGTCCTACCATTAGACGATCCCGCAAAGGACGCCGGGATTGTAGCGCCCGGGATCGCCTGGAGGGCCGCTACTCAAGTCTCCAGCCGGTAGATCGGGACGAGGCGCTTCTCCGCTTCCGTGTCGATGTGCGCGATGACCTCGACGTACGGCTCGAGCCCCGATCCGCGCAGCTTCGCCTTCAGCAGGCCGTCCACCTGGTAGATCCCGGAGGAGTTGTTCATCAGGATCTCGATCTTCACGGGTCGCTCGTCGCCGTCCTTGATCATCACCTCGTCGATCGCGGCCGCCGAGAGCGAGTGGATCGAGACGCGCCCGTGCACGAACGGGATCCGCGAGCGGCCCTCGGCCATGTCGAGCGCGTCGGCCACGCGGACGATCCCCGCCTCGAGCGTGAGCGGCTTCCCGTCGTTGCGGTGGCTCGTGATCGTCTGCAGCACCTCGGCGCCGATCACTGTCCGGTCAGGCTCCTCGTAGAGCCCGTCGAGCAGCTCGCCGATCTTGGGATGCGCGAGCAGCAGGCTGAAGTCCTCGTGCCCGTCGCGGTGCACCGACATCCCGACGCAGTGGAGGAGCGCGCCGAGCATGACGACGATCTCGGCGTCGTCCTGTCTCATCCCGTAGTCCTTGACGACGGAGGCCTCGACGCCGTGCTTCTCCAGCGTGCGCAGAAGCTTCAGCGCGATGTTCGCGACGATCTGGATGTGCACCCACGAGTGGTCGTTGATCTCCATCCGGGCGACCGCGTTCACGTTCGCGACGTGCCACCAGCCCTTCAGCTGCGGGTCGGCGTTGACCCGCTCGACCAGCGTGCGGAGCTTCCGGTTGCCGCGCTCGGGCACGTTGATCCGCATCTGCGCGATCGCCTCGGACGGCGTCAGCCGGGTCTCGTGCTTCGCCTCCGCGGAGACCGGCTGCTCGATCCGGCCCTCGGTCTCGGGGTCCATCTCCATGTGCCTAGACTCTAGAGACAAGCAAACCGACAGGGAGGAGCGCCTTATGGGATTCCTGGACAAGGCGAAGGCAGCTGCGGAGACCGCGGCGACGAAGGCCAAGGAAGGCGTCGAGGAGGTTCAGACCAAGCGGGAGCTCGGCCAGACCTACGACGAGCTCGGCAAGGCGACCTACGCGCTGATCGAGAGCGGCGAGGTCGAGAGCCCCGCGCTGACCGCGATCGCCGAGAAGATCACCGCGCTGAAGGCGCAGCTCGAGACGAAGTCGGAGCCCGTAGCCGTCTAGCGACTCCATCGAGGGACAGACCCGGGGACAGACCCCGGGTCTGTCCCCGATGTGTCACGCGACGGCGGCCCAGTCGCCGTAGAGGCTCGTGTAGAGCCCGCCTTTTGCGAGCAGCTCGGCGTGCGAGCCCTGCTCCACGATCTGCCCGTGCTCGAGCACGACGATGAGATCCGCCTCGCGGATCGTCGAGAGGCGGTGCGCGATGATGAATGCGGTCCGCCCGGCCAGGAGCTTGCGCAGCGCGACCTCGATCTTCCGCTCGGTGCCGATGTCCACGGACGAGGTCGCCTCGTCGAGGATGAGGATCCGCGGGTCGGCGAGCAGCGCGCGGGCGAAGGCGATCAGCTGCCGCTGGCCGAGCGAGAGGCGGGAGCCGCGCTCCTGCAGCTCGGTCGCGTAGCCGTCCTCGAGCTGGCCGATGAACTCGCCCGCACCGACCGCCTCGGCGGCGGCGACGATCTGCTCGTCGGTTGCGCCGGGCCGGCCGAAGGCGATGTTGTCGCGCACGGTGCCGGCGAAGAGGAAGCCCTCCTGCGGGACGATCCCGAGCTGATGGCGCAGCGAGTGCTGGGTCACCGAGGCGATGTCGACGCCGTCGAAGCTGATGCGCCCCTCGGTCGGGTCGTAGAAGCGGGCGAGCAGCTTCGCGATCGTCGACTTCCCGGCGCCGGTGTGGCCGACGAGCGCGACGGTCGTCCCGGCGGGCACGTCCAGCGTGAGGCCGTGCAGCACCTCCGGCCCGGTGCGGTAGGTGAAGTGGACGCCGTCGAAGGAGACGTCGCCGCGCACCCGCTCGAGCGGCTCTGCGCCTGGCGCGTCGAGCACCTCCGGCTCCTCGTCGAGGATGTCGGTGATCTTGTCCAGCGCAGCCACGGCCGAGATGAACGTGTTGTAGAGCTGGGAGAGCTGCTGCACCGGCTCGAAGAAGTACTGCAGGTAGTAGAGGAACGCGAAGAGCGCGCCGACCTTCAGCGAGCCGCC
>JAWVDX010000382.1:0-6601 GCA_033857015.1 Gaiellaceae bacterium | reverse complement strand
GGTGCCGCTCGACTATTCGGGCGTCACGCCGGGGTTCCTCAAGCTGGCCGTCGCGGAGCTGCCCGCGAAGGGCACGCCGCGCGGGACGATGTTCATGATCGCCGGCGGCCCGGGCCAGGGCTCGATCGAGGCGTACGGCCTGGACACACAGGGCTCCTTCTTCCAGCAGGCTTTCCCGGGCTACAACCTCGTCGCCTTCGACGACCGCGGCACGGGGATCTCGGAGCCGCTCTCCTGCCCCTTCCTCGAGAAGCGCATCGCCACCGCCGGCATCGTCGAGACGGCCCGGCTGGCGGGCATCTGCGGCCGCGACCTCGGCGCCAACCGGCTCTTCTACAGCACACGCGACCACGCGAACGACGTGGAACAGGTGCGGCTCGCGCTCGGCCTCGGGCAGATCGGCGTCTACGGCGTCTCGTACGGGACCAAGGAGTCCGAGGCCTACGCGCTCGCCTACCCGAACAGCGTCTCGCGGCTCCTGCTCGACTCGGTCGTGCTGCCGGAAGGCCCGGATCTCTACTCGCTCGACACGCTCGTGGCCGTGCCGGAGGCGATGAACAGGCTGTGCGCCAAGGGCGAGTGCACCGGGCTGACGAAGAACCTGGGCCGGGACGTCGCCACGCTCGCGAACAGGCTCGAGGCCAAGCCGATCTTCCTCGCGGACGTCCCCGATCCGACACGGCCCCAGCTGCGCGGCAAGCCGGCGCCGACGGTCAGGATCGTCCTCGACGGCTACCGCTTCATGAACCTCGTCGTCGACGCGGATCTGCTGCCCGGCGTCCCGGTCGAGCTCCCAGCGGCGGTCAGCGCCGCGATGAAGGGCTGGTACGCCCCGCTGAAGCGGCTCTTCTTCCTCGACACGGGCGCCAGCGCCTTCGGCGACATCGACGTCGGGCTGTTCATCACGACGACCTGCGACGACGGGAACTTCCCCTGGTCGCCTCTGTCCCCGCTCTCGACGCACCAGGCCGCATACGACGCAGCCGTCGCCGCGCTGCCGGCCGGCGCCACCGGCCTCTTCGGCAAGTGGGCCGCGGAGTTCGGAACCGCCGCGACGTGCACGGAGTGGCCGACTCCCTCGGGCGGTGCGCCGCTCGGCGTCGGCCCGCTTCCCGACGTGCCCGTCCTCGTGCTGAGCGGTGACCGCGACACGCGCACGCCGACCCCGGGGGCGCGCACCATGGCCTCCCGCTTCCGCCAGGGGTTCCTCACGGTCGTCCCCGGCGTCGGGCACAGCGTGCTCGGATCGGATCTCGGCGGCTGCGCCCAGTCGGCGGTCATCGGCTGGCTGGACGGTCGCACGCCGCCGTCGATCTGCCCGCCGAGCCCGCCGCTGCTGCACGTCGCCGGCCCCTTCCACCGCTCGCTGGCGACGACGCCGGTCGTCGGCAAGGTCGGCGGCAAGCCGGGACGCACGCTCGGAGCGGTCGTCAGCACGCTCGAGGACGTCGCGGACACCTTCCTCTTCGAGCAGTTCAGCGTCAGGAACGACGACATCCCCGGCCTGCTCGCCCGGCAGGGGCTCGTCGGCGGGCTCCTGGTCTCGCAGGGGATACCCGGCAGCTTCGCCCGCTCGCTCAGGCTGACCGAGTACAGCGACATCCCCGGAGTCGAGCTCAACGGCACGCTCTCGCTCTTCCAGGGCGGGCTGCCGCTGCAGTTCCAGGGCACGATGACCATCACGGGAGACAAGGCGGCGCACGGGACGCTCACGCTGCGCGCGAGCGTCATCAGCGGCACCCTCGGCGGCCGTCGCGTCGCCGGCTCCACCGGCCACAAGGGCTTCTTCGGCGGGGTCGCTAGGAGCCTGCCAAGACGAATCTCAGGCTAGCGGCGCGCGCCTCGGCCGCGGCCACCGCAGCCGCGCGGGTCTCGCCCCACGCCTCGAAGATCGCCAGCCGGTAGCTCGCCACGTCGTTGACGCCCTGCTCGGAGAGGCGCTTGCCCGGGCGGACGAGCAGCTCCAGGCCCGGCTCCGGCGGCGGAACCGCCTCGACGAGGGCGTCCTCGAAGACGCGCAGCGCGTAGGAGAGCGCCACGCCGCGCGGCGGGCGCGGCTCCCAGGCAGGCCGGCTGCCCACGGCGAGCGCGAAGAGGGCCTCGTACGTGGAGCGCCCCTCGACGGCCTCGACGAGCGGCGCGAACTGGGAGGCGATCCGCCCGTTCACCTCGAGCAGCTGCGCCGGCCCGATCGCCGGCACGACGAGCTCGACGTTGAAGAAGCCCTCGTCGAAGCCGAGGCCCGGCAGGAGCCGCTCGACGACGCGCCGCAGCTCAGCGATCCGCTCTCCGGGCAAGGCCGTCGGGTACTCGAAGCGCTGGAAGCTGTTCGTCCCCGGGTACTTCACCGAGTCCGTGACCCCGACGACGGTGACCGCCCCGCCGGAGACGAAGCCCTCGACCGTCACCTCGTCGCCGGAGAGCAGCTCCTCTGCGAGGAAGCCCTCCGCGGCGACGCCGGCCAGCTCCGCGTACTCGCGCACGTAGGCGGGCGCCTCGAGCGCCGCCAGCTCGTCGAGGCTGTCGATCCGCCGCGCGCCGAGGGAGAGCCGCCCCACGACCGGCTTGACGAAGAACGGCGGGTCGAACGGCGGCGGCCCGTCGCGCAACGGCCACGCCTGCGGGGTCGCCTCGGGTACGAGCTGCCGTTGCAGCTCCCGCGAGCGATCCTTGAGCTGGCACGCGAGCAGCGCCTCCGGCGTCGGGCCCGGAAGGTCGAGCCGCCGGGCGAGCAGCGAGGCGACGAGCGCGGAGCGATCCTTCGTCCCGACGACGCCGTCGATGCGCCCGCGCCATTCCTCTGCGAGCGCGTCGAGATCCGGGACGGCGCCGCTGTCGAGATCGTCGCCGGCGACCTCGACCTGATAGCGGTCATGCAGCCCGAGCCGCTCGACCGCGGCGAGATCCCGGGCCTGCGGAGCGACGATGAGCACGCGCGGCGCCACGCCCGCAATCTATCGGCGCGACTGCGAGCGGCTCCTGGCGCGGGTCTTCGTGCCGGCGGACCTCGCCTGGGTCTCCGCCCATCTCAAAACGCTTGTTTTCGCGTCGCCGCCGGGTTAGGTTCAAACGGGATGACGGACGAGACCCCGCCGCTGTCGATCCCTCATGTCCAGGCTGCGCTCCTCTCCGAGGCGGCGCGCAGCGCCGCGGTGGGCTTCCTCGTCTGGGACGACGACCGCCGTTACGTCGCGGCGAATCCCCGCGCCTGCGAGATCCTCGCCTGCACGCTCGAGGAGCTGATCGGCTCGGTCGTCGGCTCCCGCACGATCGACGGGGACGCGCTCGTGCGGCGCGTCGTCCACGAGGAAGGCGGCCAGGGCCAGATGGTCGCCACCCGCTTCGACGGCAAGGAGCAGAAGCTCGGCTACGTCAGCTTCGGGACGCGCATCGCCGGCATCCCGTACATGGCCAGCATCATCTGGCCCCTCGACAGCTAGCAGCCGGGCGCGCCCGGGACGTTCCGCTCGAAGGCGAGCATCAGCCGCCGCAGGAGGCCGTTCAGCTCGTGCTTCTCGTCCACGTCGAGCGCCGAGGCGATCAGCTTCTCCTTCTCGGCCTGCGCCGCGAACGCGGCGATCCAGGTGTCGAGGCCCTTCTGCGTCGCGGAGACCTGGATCCCGCGCCGGTCGTTCGGATCGGGCTTGCGCTCCACGAGGCCGGCCTGCTCGAGCTGGTCGATGCGGTTGGTCATCGCGCCGCTGGAGAGGTCGGCGTTCGCCGCGAGCTCCCCGGGGGAATGGGGGCCGTTGCGCAGCCACCCGAGCACCTTGAACTCGCCGTGGGTGAGGTCGAACGCGGTCAGCGTCTCCTCCATCGACCGGCGCACGCGGCGGCTCAGCCCGATGATCCGGTCGAGGATGCCCTCGACCTCGAGGTCGACAGACGGGAGGCCCCGCAGGCCCTCGAGCAGGTCGTCGACGTGGTCACGCTCGATAGTCGATTTCATATCTCTATTCTTTCTCTAAAGTTTCTTGACGTCAAGATACAGCCCTGTTATCGTTCGACCTCAAGTAGTTGAACATCAAGATACACGACGTTGAGGAGTTGGTCGACATGGTGGTTCATCCCGAATTTCGCCGCAGCATGACAGCTCAACGCCTGCAGGAGCTCCACGGCTCCGTCAGTCCTTCCCGGCGGATCGTTCGCCGCCACGTCGGCCTCTGGCTCGTCGCGGCGGGGAGCCGCCTCGCGGCGGGGCGCACGCATCCCGTGCACCCCGCCGCGCGCTAGGCCAGGCCTACTTCTCCTCGAGTCGCAGCGCCGCCGAGTTGATGCAGTAGCGCTGTCCCGTGGGCGCCGGCCCGTCGGGGAAGACGTGGCCGAGATGACCGCCGCAGCTCGCGCACATGACCTCGGTGCGCACCATCCCGTAGGTGGTGTCGGTCTCCTCCTCGACCGCCTCCTCGCCGGCCGGAGCCGAGAACGCCGGCCACCCGCACCCCGAGTCGTACTTGGCCTCGGACACGAAGAGCTCCGCGCCGCAGCCGGCGCAGTGGTAGGTGCCGGGCTCGAAGACATGGTCGTACTCGCCGGTGAACGGAGCCTCGGTGCCCTTGAGCCGGAGCACCTTGTACTCCTCGGGGCTCAGCTCCGTCTGCCACTGCTGCTCGGTCTTCTCGATCTTCGGCATTCATCTCCTTTGCTTGCTTCCACTGGCAAGAACGGCCAGAGCGTGCCGGTTGTTCCGCAGCCTGGCGAGGCGCAGTACGCTTTCCCGCGTGGAGGAGGAGCGCGAGGAACGGCTTGGGGGTGGGCGGCTCGTGCTCGAGAGCGACACGCTGCCCGTCCAGGACGAGGAGCTGTGGACCGACGACACCGGCGACGACCACGCCGGCTGGTTCTGCGTCTCGACGGCGCCGTTCCCGTGCCCGGCTGCGGGCTGCACGTTCGTGGCCGAGTTCATGACCGCGGCGCACCTCATCCTCGTCTGGCAGGAGCGCGACGACCCGAACCTGCTCCGCCATGCGCAGCGCGCCATGCAGGTCGCACGCAACCCGCGCGTGGTCCCGTATGAGGCCTCCTTCGGGCCGAGCGCCTCGTACTACGCGTGGGAGGCCAGCGGCCGGCCCGTGCACGGCATTCGCGCGCGATGAGCGTCACGCACTTCGATGCCGCGGCGGGACGGACGCTCGGCGTCGAAGAGGAGCTGATGCTCGTCGACGCCGAGACGAACGAGTCGGTGCCGCGGGTCGAGGAGGTGCTGGCCGCGCTCGAGGGCACCGAGCTGCGGGCACGCGTGAAGATGGAGCTCTTCGCCTCGGTCGTGGAGCTGACGACGCCGGTGTGTGCCGACGCGGCCGAGCTGGCCCGGGAGCTGGAGCGCGGCCGCGCCGCGCTCGTGCGTGCCGTCGAGCCGCTGGGCGTGCGGGTGCTCGCCGCAGGGACGCATCCGTTGAGCGTGGCGGAGGAGCAGGAGATCGTCCCCGAGCAGCGCTACCAGGAGTTCCTGGAGACGATCGGCCCCGCCGTGCGCCGGCAAGGGGTCAACGGCGTGCACGTCCACGTCGGCGTGCCGGATGGCGATGCGTGCGTGCGCGCGCTGGAGTGGCTGCTGCCCTGGCTGCCCGTGACGCTGGCGCTCTCGGCGAACTCGCCCTACATCGGCGGCGTCGAGACGGGGTACCGCTCGACGCGGGCGGAGCTCCTCTCGCAGCTGCCCCGGGCCGGGCTCCCGCCGCGGATCGGCTCCTTCGCGCGCTGGGAGGCGCTCGTCGAGCGGCTGGCGGCGCTCGGCATCGCTCCGGATGCGACGCGCTACTGGTGGGACGTCCGGCCGCATCCGTCGTTCGGCACGCTCGAGGTGCGCGTCCCCGACCAGCAGACCGACGTGCGGCGCTCGATCGCGTTCGCGGCGCTCGTGCAGGCGCTCGTGGCCGTGGCGCTGGAGCAGCCGCCGCGTCCGGAGCGTCCCGGCGACCGCATCGTCGTGCGGGAGAACCGCTACCGCGCAGCGCTGCGCGGCCTCGACGCGGAGCTGGCCCATCCTGACAAGGACAGTCCCGTGCCCGCGCGGGAGCTGGCGGGGGAGCTGCTCGAGCTGGTGCGCCCGGCGGCCCGTGCCCTCGGCAGCGAGCCGCTCCTCGAGCCGCTCGCCTCGCTGGAGGACGAGGCGTCGCGCCAGCTGGAGATCGGCGGCCGCGACGGCCTCGCCGCCGTCTGCGCCGATCTCGTCGAACGATCCGTGCCAAAGGCGACTTAGCAACAGACTGTTACAAAGTGCTGGCTCGCTAAGCTGGATGCATGCTCCAGGAAGAGATGATCCAGGTCAGCGGGATCCGCTGCGAGCGCTGCGTCGCGCGGCTCGGGCTGGCGCTCGAGGGCCATCCGGGGCTCGAGCAGGCGCAGGCGAACCTCGTCGGCCAGGTGCTCATCGCCTGGGACGACGAGCAGACGACGCGCGACGCGCTCGTCGACCGGCTCGCGGAGAACGGCTTCTTCCCGGCGTAAATCCGCTCGCTGCGCTCGCATGACGATTTCCGCCGGGGCGTGGCAGCTCCTGTCGGCCGCCGCCATGTCGGCAGCCTTCGTGTGACTGGCCCCACGGGGCTCCGTGCCTGTGGAGAGACTGTCACCGAAACGGTTCAGTTCCGTATCGGCT
>JAWVDX010000381.1:0-2592 GCA_033857015.1 Gaiellaceae bacterium | reverse complement strand
TCCGCGCTGTCGGCGAGCGCGTCCAGGTGCAACGCGCCCGTCAGCAGCGTGCCGGCAGCGAGCGCAAGCGCCACAGCGAGCAGCGGCGTCAGCGAGTGAGCCAGTGCCGTGGCAATGCCTCCGACGGCGGCGCCGATGCCGGCACCCACGAGCGGAAACGCCACACCGCCTCGCGCCACGTCGTCGCCGTCGAGGACGAGCGAGCCGCCTACCGGGACGCGGGTGAGGAAGCTCAGCGCGGCGACGAGCGCGCGTCCTTCTCGCGCGAGTCCTGACGGGAGAGCTCGGTCGTGCAGCGTCGTCATCGCAGCCCTTCGAGCAGCGAGTCCGGTGCGTCGAGCACGAGCGCGCGGGCGGCGACGAGCAGGAGCACGCGGTCGGCCGCATCGGCCCAGCGGGTGTTGACGCGGCCGAGCAGGTCGCGGTAGCCGCGCGCCAATGGGTTGTCGGGGACGATGCCGAGTCCAACCTCGTTGCTGATCGCGACGGTCAGGCCAGACCGCGCGGCGGCGAGCGACGCGGCTGCGGGAGCCTCCTTCTGCGTTGCTTCGGTGCCAAGCGCTTCGAGTGCGTTCGCCGTCCAGAGGGTCAGGCAGTCGATCACGAGGCAGGCGCCGGTTGCGACCGCCGCGATCGTCTCGGCGAGGCGGAGTGGCTCCTCGATCGTCTGCCAGGAGGTCGAGCGCTCGTCGCGGTGGCGGGCGATGCGCTCCGCCATCTCCTGGTCGCCCGCCTGCGCGGTCGCCAGGAAGACGACGGGCGAGCCCTGCTCGGCCGCGAGGCGCACGGCGAGCTGGGACTTGCCGCTGCGCGCGCCGCCGATGAGCAGGACGAGCGGCATTTACGCGAGCAACTCCTCGAGCGCGTCGACGAGCACGGCGTTGTCCCCCGGGGTGCGGACGGCGACACGGATGTGGTTTGCGTCCAGGCCGGGAAACGTGCCAGCTGGCCGGACGGCAATACCACGCTCGTGCAGCGCCGCGACAACCCGCGATCCGTCAGCGACGCGCAGGAGCAGGAAGTTCGTCTGCGAGGGCCAGACGTGGATGCCCGGCAGCGCTGCGAGCGCGGCGCTGAGCTCGGCCCGGGCGGCGGCGACCTCCGCAGCCACGCGCGCCGGCGTCGCCCGGTCGGCTGCGCACGTCACAAGGGCCGCGCAGGCGAGGCTGTTCACGCTCCATGGCTGTCGCTGCGCCATGAGCTGCTCGACCAGCGCGACAGGGGCGAGCAGGTAGCCAGCGCGGATCCCGGCCAGTCCCCAGAGCTTGGTCAGGCTCCGCACGACGACCAGGCCGGGAAGGTCGCCTCGTCTAGCGAGGCTCGCGTCCTCGGCTGGGACGAAGTCCATGAACGACTCGTCGACGACGAGCAGCCGCCCGGGCCGGGCGAGCGCCGCGATCGGTTCGTGCCGGTCGAGCGAGCCAGTCGGGTTGTTCGGGTTGCCAACGACGACGATGTCCGCCGCATCCGGCACCGCGGCCGAGGCGAACGTCCAGCCGGCGGGCTCACGGAGAACGTGGCGCACCTCGCAGCCCGCCGCGCGCAGCGCCTGCTCGGGCTCGCTGAAGCTCGGCTGGACGCACACGGCGAGCGCGGGGCGCAGCGCGTGGGCGAGCAGCCAGAACGCCTCGCAGGCGCCGTTCGTCAGCAGGACCTCGTCGGCGTTGCGACCGTGCCGGGCGGCCATCGCCTGCCTCGCTGCCCGCTCCTCGGGGTAGGCGTCGCTGCGTGCGAGCGCCGCTGTCAGGGCGTGCTCGAGGACAGCGGGTCGCTCTCCCGGCCAGACGTTGACGGCGAAGTCGAGCATCCCCGGCCGAGTCAGCGTGTCGCCGTGCAGGCGTGTGCTCATCGCCGCGCCGTCGCGAGGAGGCAGAGCGCGGCCGCCGAGCCGCCAACCAGACCGGAGAGGCGCACGGCGCGAGCGATGTCGCCGACCGACGGCGGCGCACCGCCGCCGAGCGAGGGCCGGTACTCGCTCCCGTAGTGGTAGCGGTTGAGCCCGCCGAGGCGCAGCCCGAGCGCCCCGGCGAAGGCGCCCTCGACCCGGCCCGCGTTCGGGCTCGGATGGGCGGCCCCGTCCTGCCAGGCGGCCCGCCAGGCGGCGGAGCGCCGACCGCCGAACAGGGGTGCCCAGGCGATTGCGATCAAGGCACTGGCGCGGGCGGCCGGCCAGTTGAGCAGATCGTCGAGCCGGGCTGCTCCCCAGCCGAATCGCTCGTAGCGCTCGCTGCGATGGCCGACCATCGCGTCGAGCGTGTTCGCAGCCCGATACGCGGCTGCGCCAGGGGCGCCAAGGAGCGCCGCCCAGAGGAGCGGCGCCACCACGGCGTCGCTCGTGTTCTCGGCCACCGACTCGACCGCTGCTCGCGAAAGCTCCTCCGCGTCGAGCATTGTTGGGTCGCGGCCGACCAGGCTGGGCGCGAGCGCGCGTGCCTGCTCGAGCTCGCCCGCCTCGACTGCCGTAGCGAGCGCGAGCGCCGTCCGCTCGAGCGAACGCGCGCCGAGCACCGTCCAGACGACGAGCGCACGGAAGATGAGCGTGAGCCGCGGCGGGAGCGACCGCTCTGTCAGAGCGGTCAGGGTCGCGACGCC
>JAWVDX010000380.1:0-8408 GCA_033857015.1 Gaiellaceae bacterium | reverse complement strand
AGAGGGCGGCAAGCGAGGAGGCGCACTCGCTCGCCCCGGCGGCGCCGCCACCACCGATAACCGCGACCACGCTGCCCTCGCGATCGTCGCGCGCATCGTCTGGCTGTTCGCTGCGCGTCGGTGCCTGCTCGGTGGCGTCCGGATCGCTTGCGCTTTCGAGTGCGGCCACGAACGCGAGGCCCGAAACCGTTGCATCGACGATCGCGTCGACGCCGAGCTCACGCAGCCGAGCGCCGGTGGCGGGCTCGAGGGCCAAGCCGACCAGACGGAGGCCGCCTGCACGGAGGCGCGCGCAGGACCTGGCGTCGAGCTGCTGCAGGTCCAAGGAGACCAGGGCGACCTCGGCGGCTGAGCGGACAGCGAGTGCTGCCAGCTCGTGCGCCGAGCCGGCGCTCCCGGTCACCTCGACGAGGCCGCTGTCGTAGAGCACGCTCTCGATCGCGCGCTCGTCCGTTGGTGTGAGCCCAAGGAGTAGGGGCAGCTGCCGATTCACGATCCGCCTCCCGCCCGCGCAGAGGGGATGGGCGCGCTGCTGCCAGCGGCGGGCTCGAGCAGCAGGTCGATTTTCGCGGTCGAGTTCGCGAGCGCGAGCTGCGTCGCAAGCGCCGGGTCGGGAAGGGCGACGGTGACCGGGATGACGGCTGTGTTCGGATCGCCGACGCTCGCGGGTCGGCCGACGTCGAGGACGACGAGGTTGCGAGCGAGTGCTCGGCTCTGCGCGCTGCCGCTGTCCGAGCCGAAGGTCGCAACGACGCTGATGCGGTCGCCGGGGTGCAGGTTGCCGCCGAGCGCATGACCGAACGGCACGACGAGCGTGAACGACGACTGCCCGCCCGCCACCGGCGCGAGCGCTGAGCGCGGAAGCGGCGCCCCCGCCGAGACAGGAGCAGAGAGCCGATGGCCGAGCACGGCCGACACATCGGCCGGCGCGGCGAAGGTCGAAAGGACATCAGCGCTGGCGGCGATACGGGTTGTGCGGAGATCGGAGGAGGAAAGGAGCGTCCCGGCTGGCAGCGCTCGTGCCGCCGCGAGCACCGGCTGGCGCTTCGTCGCGCTCACGTACACCCCGACCGCCAGCACCGCGGCGAGCGTCGCGAGCACGATGCCGATCAGCACGACCGGCTGCAGCACGCGGTGGGAGCGAAGCGGCGGCCGCGCCCCGTTGCTCTCGCTGCGCAGGGCGATGACCGGCCGCGACCCCTGCTCGCTCGCGAGGGTCAGAGCGTCGTCGGATTTCGGTGTCCGCAGCGACTTCATTTCAGGCTCTACTCCTATCCGGGGTCCCGGACCGATGCCGGACCGATGCCGGACCACGCCGGACCGATGCCGGACCGCCCGCCACTTTTCGGCTCAACCACGCCGAAAATCGGGACGAAATCCGAGTCGCCTGGGCGACGATGCTCCATACCGGCGAGACCCCCCTCGTAGTTCCGGCCCTGGAAGCCGGAAAAGATGACAGGCCTGGTTCCCAAGGGCAAATCCAGCGACCAGATTGAAACCCGCCCCTAGCAGCGAGAATCGCTCCGCGGTCCGGCGTGGTCCGGGACCGTGACACGTTTTGGTCCGGCACCGGCGCGACCCTGCGGCCTCCGCGAATCCGAACAAGGAGGCCGACATGACCAATCCGGTTGCACAACTCGACGCCGACTGGGAGCTCGTCGCGTCACGGCTCCAGCACGACCTGCCGCGCTGGCGCGCGACCGAACCGGCGCTCCGCCGCTTCACGGCGGTCGCCGACGTTCACAGGTTCCTTCGCCACGCACCGAGCGTCGAGACAGACGCGAAGCTGCGCGCGCTCCTGCGGCTCACCGCCCGAGACAACCGCGCCGAGAAGGGAAAGGCGCTCGAGGAGCGAGTCCCGGTGGACGTGGGGCGCGTGCCGCTCGAGGCGCTCATGCCATTCCTGAAGGGTCACGCCGAGCGGAGCATCTTCGACGTCGACGACTACGACGAGGTCTGGGAGCAGATCCTCCTCTCCGCCTGGCGGCGCATCTGCAAGTACCCGCTCAGGCGGCGGCCGCGGCGCGTGCTAGTCAACCTCTCACTCGACGTTCGCCACGACCTCAAGCGCTACTTCCGCAGGCGCAGGATGGAACAGCGGGAGCTCGGCGTCGGGGTCGATCCCGACTGGGCGGTACGCCTCGACGCCGAGGATGAGGATGATCCCGACGACCCCGACGCTCCTTCCAGCGGGCGCGCGCGAGCCTGGCTCGACCGTCTCGCGGACCCAAACGCAGAGCTCGAGCTCGAAGCGGCCGAGCGTCGCGCAGACGGTGAAGCGGCCAACGAGTACGAGTTGCTGGCGCGCATGGTCGAGCAGGGTGTTCTGAGCGCCGAGGAGAGCGAGCTCGTCGAGCGCACACGCTTCGACGGCATCGCCGTGCGCGACGTTGCGGCGGAGTGGGGGGTGACCGAGAAGGCGCTCTACGAACGTCGACGCTGTGCAGAGCGCAAGCTCGTAGCCGCCCTCCGTTTGCAGGGATTCCTGGAAAACGAGAGCCCAAAAACACATTGCTGTGTAGAGGGCACGGCCCAAGACGAGGCAGACGACGGCCGCGCCACCGGCGCGGCCCAGCCCTCCAATCCCACCTCGCCCCGCGCCGCCTAACCATCGGCGCACCTCGACCCAGCGACCTGAGAGGAGAACCATGCGACGCCGACGCCGACGCCGGCTTGTGCCGGCCCTGCTCTACGCCTTTCTCGCCGCGCTCGTCGCCTCACCGGCGGCACTCGCAGCGAGCGACCTGAACGGCGTGATCGACAACCTGAAGCTCTGGATGATGGGCTGGCTCGCCGGTGCGGCGACGCTCTACCTGATGATCGGCGGCACCCGCTACGTGTTCGCCAACGGCGACCCGATGCGGATCGAGAAGGCCAAGGCCTCGTTCACGCACGCCGGCATGGGCTATGCGGCGGCGCTCTTCGCCCCGGCCGCGGTCTCGATCATCCAGCGAATCGTGGGCCAGTGAGACGTGCCGCCCTCATTTGCCTGGCGGCGTTTGCCCTCATTGCACCCGCCACCGCCCTTGGCGCGATTCCGCCCGAGCCTCCGCCGCCCACCACTCCTGGCATCCAGGTCGGGCCGGACATACCCGCAAATCCGTCCGGCCCGACCGACAGCACCCCGATCGACACCGGCCACGAGAGCCACCCTCATTTCTGGGATCTCCCCGGCAGGGTGAAGAAGGCGATCGACGACTGGTTCCGAAACCTCGTCACCCAGGCGCTCGATCCGATGATGACCTTGATCGGCGAGACGGTGCTCTCAACCCCGCAGATCGCCACCAACGGAAGCGTGGCCGCGATCTGGCAGATGAGTCTCATCACCGCCGACGCCCTGCTTGTCCTCTTCCTCCTCGCGGGCTGTGCGCTCGCGATGAGCTACGACACGTTGCAGACCCGCTACCAGCTCAAGGATCTGCTCACCCGCACGGCTTTCGCCGGCATCGCGATCAACGCCAGCCTCAGCCTGAGCGGGCAGATGATCGAGCTCTCGAACGCCCTGGCCGCCGGCTTCCTCGGCGGCGGTGTCGACCCCGCGGCGGCGACCGCGCGGATGGAGCAGTTCATCGTCGGTGCGATCTCGGGTGGCGGCATCTTCCTGATCGTGCTCGGCCTCGCCTGCGCGATCGCCGCCGTGATCCTGCTCATCCTCTACCTGATCCGCGCGGTGCTCGTGATCGTCCTCGTCTGCGCGGCGCCTCTCATGCTGCTCTTCCACCTCTTCCCGCAGACCGAAGGGCTCGCCCATCTCTGGTGGCGCTCGATGGCCGCCGCCTTCGGCATCCAGGTCTCGCAAGCGCTCGTGCTCGCAACCGCGATTCGCGTCTTCTTCGCCGACGGGCAGGGCAGCCTCGGCTTCAGCGTCAGCGGCGGCATCATCGACCTGCTCGTCGCGCTCTGCTGCCTCTTCGTGCTCGTCAAGATCCCCTTCTGGGCAAAGGAGATGGCCTTCTCGGGCCGCGGCGGGGTGCGCCCCATGCAGATGGCCAAGGCGGCGATCATCTACCGCGGCATGGGCGCGGCCGCCAGGGGGCTCGGCTAGATGGCCGCCGCTTCCGAGTCGGTACGCGTCCCCGCCGACATCGACCTGGAAGACAGGCTCGCCTTCGGCTTCACCGCGAAGCAGCTTGCAATCCTCGCCGCCACCGGCATCACCGCCTACGGGGCGTACTCGCTCGTCGCGCCGCTCACCCTGATGCCGGTGGCGATAGCCGCGGCGGTCCTCGTCACGGCGGCGGGCTTCGCACTCGCCCTCGCGCGCCGCGACGGACTGGCCGGTGACCAGCTCGCCCTCGCCGCGACACGCTTCCTAATCGAACCGAAGCGACACACGCTCGGAGCGAAGCCCGCCCGCTACCCGCGGGCGCCGCGGCAACCGCGAGCAGCTGCTCTGGACATCCCGGTGCGCCGCATCCTGCGCAGTGGCCTCATCGAGCGCCGCGACGGAGCGCATTGCCAACTGATCGAAGGCAGCGGCTCGAGCTTTGAGCTCAGAAGTCCAGAGGAGAAGGCCGCCTACGCTGAGGCGCTCGGCCGCCTCTTCAAGAGCCTCGCCGACCCGCTGCAGATCAGGGTGGGAAGCGAGCCCGTGAACCTCGACAGGCTCGCCGAGCAGATCCGCTCGAACACCGCGGGCATCGACGGCCTGCGCCAGAGCGGCGCCGGCCTCGCACGCTTCCTGCGCGAACTTGGAGAGACAGGCGATCTACGACGCCTGCGCGTGATCGTCGTGCTCGGCTCGCGCGAGCGCGACGCACAACTCGCCCAACTCGCCCTCGCCCGGCGCACTGGAGAGGCGGCCGAGCTTCTGCGCGGAGCGGAGGTCGAACTCCACGCGCTCGATGGCGAGCAGGCCGGGCGTCTGCTGGCGACCACCCTGGAGGCTCCGGGGCCGGTCGAAGGATCCGAACTCACGGGGGTCATTCATGCTCAGAGCCAAGACATCGCTCACGCTGCAGGCCCAGGCGGGCGACGCGCAGGACGCAGGCCTTCTCGGTCCCGGCGGCGTGCGCGTCGAACTCGACAGGGTCAAGATCGGCGAGCGCTGGCAGCGCACCCTGGCGGTGACCGGCTACCCGCGTGAACTGCCGCTCGGCTGGCTGGCGCCGCTCATCAAGCAGAGCCGAGACGTGGAGATCTCACTGCACGTCGAGCCGTTCCCGGCCGAGCTCGCCGGACAGCGGCTGAAGAAGCAGCGCGCCCGCTTCGAGTCCACCCGCCGGCTCGAGCAGGAGCGCGGCGCGCTCACAGACCTCGGCGTCGCAGCCGCCGCGGAGGATGCCCATGAGCTCGCCTCGCGCCTGGCGCGCGGGGAGAGCCGGCTGCTGCGGGCAAGCCTCTACCTCTCGATCAGCGCCAAAACGGAGGAGGAGCTCGAGCGGGCCACCGAACGCGTCAAGGCGCTCGCCGCCGCTCGCCTCCTGCACTGCGTGCCGGCGAGCTTCCGTGCCCTCGACGGCTGGCTCTCGACACTGCCGCTCGGACTCGACCGGCTCAAGCTGCGCCGCACCTTCGACACCGAAGCGCTCGCCGCCAGCTTCCCCTTCGCCTGTGTCGAGCCTCCGCTCGAAGACGAGGGAGTCTTCTACGGGCTCAGCGACACAGGCTCGCCGGTCGTCTACGACCGCTTCGCGCGCGACAACTACAACAGCGTCGTCCTCGCCCGCTCAGGTGCTGGCAAGAGCTACCTGACCAAGCTCGAAGCGCACCGCCTGCTCTGCACCGGCGTCCAGGTCTTCATCGTCGACCCCGAAGACGAATACCGCGCCCTCTGCGACGCGGTCGGCGGCGCCTACCTGCCCCTGGCCGGCGCCACGACGATCAACCCGCTCGACCTGCCAACCGGCGCCGGGGCGGGAGCGGTCACAGACCGCATCGTCTTTCTGACCGAACTCATCGACCTGATCGTGCGCGGACTCACCGGCGCGCAGCTCGCCGCGCTCGACCGAGCCGCGCGCACCACCTACGAGAAAGCCGGCATCAGCGACGATCCTCAGACCCACGGTCGGCCGGCGCCGCTGCTCCGCGACCTCGTTGCCACGCTCGCGGCCGGAAACCGCGACAGCAAACGGCTCGCCGATCAACTCGAGCCCTACAGCGAGGGCTCCCTCTCGCAGCTCTTCAACGCCCCGACAAGTGTGCGCCCGGAGGGGGAGCTCGTCTGCTTCAGCCTGCGCGGCCTGAACGAGAAGCTGAAGCCGGTCGCGCTCCTGCTCTGCCTGGATGCGATCTGGCGCTCACTCGAAGGACCGCTACGCAAGCGAGCAGTGCTCGTCGACGAGGCCTGGTTGCTGATGCGCGAACCGGCAGGGGCAAGCTTCCTCTACCGACTCGCGAAAAGCGCCCGGAAGCGCTGGTGCGCCCTGACGACGATCACCCAGGACGCCGGCGACCTGCTAGCCACAGAGCTCGGTCAGGCGATCGTCGCGAACGCCGCCTCGCACATCCTGCTCCGCCAGGCACCCCAGGCGATCGACCGCATCGCCGCGAGCTTCCACCTGACCGAAGGCGAGAAGCGCTACCTCCTCACCTGCCCGCGTGGCCACGGCCTCTTCATCGTCGGCCAGGACCGCTTCCCGCTCCAAGTGCTCGCAAGCCCCGCCGAACATCCGCTCGTCACCAGCGACCCGGCCGAACTCGCCGCCGTCGCCTAAAGCGATGCGTACAGCCGTCCTCTCCGGGCTCTGCTTTTGCCTGGTCCTACCCGTGCTCGCGATCGCCGCCGCCATGGGCGGCACGCAGGTCTTCGAGCCCTCAGCCGGCGCACTCGCCGACATCCCGCCCGCCTACCTCGCCCTCTACGAGGAGGCAGCGACCGAGCTCGGTATGCCGTGGGAGCTGCTCGCCGCGATCGGCAAGATCGAATCGAACCACGGCCGCGACCCCAACATCTGGCAGCCCAACGCGGCCGGGGCCGAGGGGCCGATGCAGTTCCTGCCGGCGACCTTTGCGGAGTACAGCTGGGCGAGCGGCAGCTCGAGCCCGGACATCTACGACCCGCGCGACGCCATCTACGCCGCCGCCGCACTGCTCGTCGACAATAACGTCCGCGACGACCCGCGTAGCGCGATCTTCGCCTACAACCACGCCAGCTGGTACGTCGACGACGTGCTCGCCCAGGCCTCTCTCTACAAGAGCGCCGCCGAAAGCGCGGCCGAGGAAAGCGCGGCGCAAGCCGCCTCCGGCGGAGGGGGAAGCCAGACAGGACGGGGCGCTGTCGCCTACGCGCTCGCCCAGCTCGGCGTCCCGTACAGCTGGGGCGCCGAAGGGAACGGCGCCTTCGACTGTTCGGGCCTCGTCCAGGCCGCCTACGCCTCAGTCGGGATCCAGCTGCCGCGCGTCGCCCAAGACCAATACGACGCCACAACACCACTGCCGCCGGGCGCGCCCCTCGAGCCCGGAGACCTCGTCTTCTTCGGCACCGACAGCAAGCACATCACCCACGTCGGCATCGTCGTCGGCAACGGACAGATGGTCGACGCCCCGCACAGCGGGGCCGTCGTCCGGGTGGAGAGCTACGCCTGGGGCGATCTCGTCGCCGCAACCTCACCGGTTGGGTGAGATGCATTGCATCTGATGCAACGCTCCGCCGAAATGGCGACTGGCGTCGGGGGCGGCTTCGGCTTCGGCATCGGCTTTCTTGCCGTGTTGAACACCGCGATCCACTGGACCCACCACGTCCAGCAAGACGCCACCGCCTACATCGAGCCGCGCATCACAACCGAGCCGACAACGCCACCATGACGCGCCCGTAGACGTGCCGCTCTGTGGACAGCACACTGCTAGTTGCCCGATTGAGCTTGGTCGCGGCTTTCCTAGCGGTGTCCGCGTTTCCGAAGGGGCTGTCCGAGCGCTGGTGTGCCGGCTGCCTCAGGACAGCCCCACAATGAGGAACGACACGAACGTCACCACTAGGAAGGCGATACGACGTCTGCTAGAAATGCATGCGTTGACTGGATGAGAACCGCTTCTTTCAGAGTTGCTACTGCGTTGCTGCTCGCCGGAGCTGCGTTCGCGTACACCGCTTCCGCGGCAGGCACGAAAGTTCCGACGAATTGGCGCCAGTACTTTATTCCGGCATCCGCAATCGGCCGGGGCTTTCAGATAACCGGCCCCGAGCTCATGTCGAATGGAGGGCCCTATACGTACTGGTCGTTCAAGTGCGCCCCAATGGAAGCCGCGCAAGCAATCTATGTTGGGCCTAGCGATGGTCTTGTCGGCACGACGATCCAGATCGCATTTATGCGTTCGAGTGCCCAAGCGCGTAAGCAGTTTGCGTGCACGGCTCGCGATCCGTCGTCCATCACCCTCAAGTACTACAAGCTCTACGGCCCGCGAAATCAGTTCGGAGATGAGAGTATCGGCGGTGCGAGTGTTCCACGACGCCGAAGCACGGCCCTCTTCCG
>JAWVDX010000379.1:0-4101 GCA_033857015.1 Gaiellaceae bacterium | reverse complement strand
GATCGCGACGGCCTGCGCCTGCAGCTTCGAGAGGTCGGCCGAGACGAGCAGGTGGAGGATCAGCAGGTTCAGCCCCAGCACGACCGTCGACACGACGAAGAAGCGCAGCCCCTGATAGGCGAAGTGCCCGCGCTTGCCGCGGAACGTCCAGTGGCGGTTCAGCAGGTAGTTGCTCGTGACCGCAACGAGGAAGGAGATCGTCGCGGCGAGCAGGTAGTGCAGCTGCGGGCCCTTCACGAGGCTCGAGTAGACGGCGAAGTTGATCGCCGTCCCGCTGGCGCCGACGACCGAGAACTTGAGGAGCTGCTCCCAGTTGTGCCGCGCCCGGAGTGCCCGGCCGGCGCGCGACTGCGCGCGCGGGCTACCGGGCGGGCGTGACAGCTCGCTCGAGCTCATCGGTTCGGTAGCGGCGCTTCGCGCCGTCGGGGCTCTCGACGACGAGCTCGGTGACGGAGCCGTCCGGGCCGAGGATGAGGTCGCGCAGCACGCCGAGCTGCTCGCCCCTCCGTTCCATCGCATGGCCGAGCGCAGCGCGGTAGCCGGCGCCCTTGCGCGTGTAGAAGCTCGCGTCCTCGACCAGGGTCAGCGCGGAGCTCAGCGTGATCTCGTCCGGTGCGATCCGGGCCGCCGAGAGTGGCAGGAAGCGGTGCGCCGAGTCGCCGCAGAGGATGTCCAGGCCGAGCGCGCGGTCGAGGCCGGGCGCCAGGATGACGTCCACCGGACGGCCCACGTCGATCCCGTTCAGCCTGACCGGCAGGTGCAAGAGCGCATCTGCGGAGAGGCCGCGCACGGAGCCTTCGTGCCCCGGCGTCGGGGACGGAAAACGCTCTGCGGGGCGAGCCATGAGCAGGCGATGCTACAGGCGCGGTCAGGCGGCGCGGGCGGGTGCCGCCGCGTAGTCCGGCGGCTCGACGCCGAAGCTGCGGGCGATCAGCGGCGCCAGGCCGGTGATGGAGTCCGGCAGCGGGCCGGCGCCCACGCCGAGGATCGGCACCTCCGAGTCGCCGGCCACGAGCGACCCGTGCGAGCCACCGCCCGCGTGGCTGCCGCCGGCGAGGTCGGCGAATTCCAGCCCCTCCGCCGCCGAGACGATCAGCTCGCCGGCATTTGGGTTGGCGAGCGCGGCCCAGGCGCGGACGAGGCCCTGGTGGTAGTCCAGCACCTGCGTGTCGCCATGGGTGACGAAGCCGCCGGCGCCGTCCGGCCGGAAGCGCAGCTCCGCACCCGCGCGGCGCGCCACCGCCTCGGCGCCGTCGCGGTAGAGGGCGACCTCGACCGAGGCGACCTCGTCGAGGCGCCGCGCGAGCTCGTCCACCTCGGGGGTGCCGCTCCCGAGGCGGTACACCATCCCCGCGCGGTTGGACGCCGTGACGAGCAGCTCCTTCTCCGGGAAGAGCGGCTCCAGCGCGACCGCCTCGCCGACGGCAGTCTGCCCGTGGTCGGCGCAGACGATGACCCCGTAGCGCTCGAGGAAGGCGTCGAGCCCGCCTGCTGCCTCGACGAGCGTGCCGATGCCCCGGTCGCAGCTCTCGAGCGCGTCCAGCGCGCCGTCGGGCCCGCTCGTGTGCGAGGCGTAGTCGTAGTCGGACAGGTAGTAGACGAAGAAGTCGAACCCGTCCCGAGTCACGAGCCAGCGCCCGACACCGGTCGCGTAGGCGTCGATCGAGCCGGCGTTGCGGTTGCGCCAGGCAAGCGGCGCCCCGGTGTCCTGGGACTGGAAGATGGAGTAGAAGAAGAACTGCTTCGGCCCCTCGACAGGCGAGGCGAGGCCGGGGACGGTGGAGCGGTAGCGCGTCTCGCCGCGGTAGCAGGTGAAGTTCACGCTGGCGGTGACGAGGCCCGCGCTCTCCAGCGTCTCGAAGATCGTGCGCGCGCCCTTGCTCAGGTGGCGGGCGTTCATCTCGACGAGCGAGTCGCGCAAAGACTGCGTCACGCCTGCCTTCCGGATGGCGCCGAACGAGGAGCCGTACTCGACGAGCCGCTGCTCTTCCCGCGAGTACCAGACGAGGTGCGGGATGTGGTGGACGTCGGCGTGCGCGCCGGTCGCGATCGAGCTCAGGCAGACCGGGGTGAGCGATGGGAACGTGGAGATCCCGCGCCGGTAGTCCCCGAGCTCGGCGAGGCGCGCCAGCCACGGTGTGCGCTCCGGCGTGACCGCCTGCTCGAAGGTGTCGGCCCGCAGGCCGTCGATCACGATGAGGATGAGCTTGCGGGCAGCCAAGGACTAGTCGCGGGCCAGGATGCGGAGCCCCGCGTAGCGGGAGCCGGCACGGGCGCGGATGCGGGCCGCGAGCAGCGGCAGCGCGAGCGCCTCGAGGTAGCCGGCGACCGGGATGAAGGCGACTCCCGCCGCCACGGCGGCGGCCAGGCCGAGGAGCAGCGCGAGCCCCCCACGGGTGCCGCCCCGCTTGAGCGCGCCGCGCGCGATCGTCGCCGCGCCGGCGCCGCCGAGCAGCCCGCCGAGCCCGCCCGCGATCGCCTCCTCGAGCTGGAAGGCGCCGAGCCCGATCGCGATGCCGGCAGCGAGCGCCAGGAGTGCGGTCAGCGCAGCGCCGCGCGGGATGCGCGCCAGGAGCCCCGAGAGCAGCACTCCCGCCGCAACCGCGAGCCCTGCCGCGACTCCGAGCGTGTACCAGTTGCCCATCGTTCCAGTCTAGACACGACGCCCTGCACAGCTTTCTGGAGGTTTGCCCAGACAGGCGAGGGGGAACCACTGCGGAGCTACTCCTCGCCCAGGAAACCCAGATCTCAGGAGGCCTTGCCGTGCAGGACGATGTCCGTCCCCTGCTCGTCTTCTTTTACTCCCCGCGCTCGGGGCCGGCGCGCAGGATGGAGAGCCTGCTCGCCCACCTCGCCCGCAAGGAGCGCGACCGGCTGCGCCTGAAGCGGGTCGATGTCGACGCCCATCCCGAGCTTGCGGAGCGCTTCAAGGTCGCCGAGATCCCGGCCGTCGTCCTCGTGAAGGGGAAGCGTGTCGTCGACCGCATCGACGGCCGCGCCAGCGCCCCGAGCATCGAGCGCATGCTCGCTCCGCACCTGAGCGACGACCTTTCCGCGGTCGCGTAGCGCCTACCAGAGCTCGAGCGGCGCCTCGAGCAGCTCGATGACGCGCAGGCCGAACTGGGCCGCGCGGGCGCCGTCGACGACGCGGTGGTCGAACGTCACCGAGATGTTCGCGACGCGCCGGGTCACGAGCTGCCCCGCTTCGAGCGCGGGCCGCTCGACGATGCGGTGCAGGCCGAGGATCGCGGCCTCCGGCTCGTTGATCAGCGGGGTCGCGATCGTGCCGGCGAGGCGCCCGGCGCTCGTGACGGTGAACGTCGAGCCGCGCAGCTCCTCGGGCGCAAGCGTGTCGGCGCGGGCCCCGGTGACCAGCCGCTCGACCTCGGCGGCCAGCTCCTCGAGCCCGAGGCTGGCGCAGCCGCGGACGACCGGGACGACGAGGCCGCGCTCCGTCTGCACCGCCAGGCCGAGATCGTAGCGCTCGAGCAGGACGATCTCCTCGCGCTCGAGGCGGGCGTTCAGCTCCGGGAACTCGGCCAGGGCGCGCGCCGTCGCACGCAGGAGGAACGGGACGAGCGAGCGGCCCTCGCGCGCCTGCTCCAGCGCGTCGACCGCGCACTCGTCGACCCAGGTGACCGCGGGGATGGCCTGCGCGCGGGTCAGATGCTGCGCGATCTGGCGGCGCACGCCGCGCAGCGGCTCGCGGCGACCCTCGCCGGGCCCCGCCGCGGCACGGACATCCGCCTCGGTGATCTCGCCGCCGGCGCCGCTGCCGCGCAGCCCGTCGAGCGCCACGCCCAGCTCCCCCGCGAGGCGGCGCACCGCCGGCAGAGCGCGCACCCGAGAACCTTGTAACAGACTGTTACTTGTCGGTTCTGGCGCCTCGACAGCCGCGGCGCCATCGTCGATCACGACCAGCAGCGTGCCGACCGGCACGGTCTCGCCGGCGCCGACGAGCAGGCGGCCGATCCGGCCGGCGGCCGGCGAGGGGATCTCCACCGTCGTCTTGTCGGTCTGGACCTCGACGAGGGGCTGGTCCTCCGCGACCTCGTCCCCTTCGGCCACCAGCCAGGCGCCGATCTCGGCGTCCGTCAGCCC
>JAWVDX010000378.1:0-6153 GCA_033857015.1 Gaiellaceae bacterium | reverse complement strand
CGATCGCCCTGTGGATCCAGGCGGAGCTGATCGCGATGGCAACCGACCTGGCGGAGTTCCTCGGCGCGGCGCTCGGCTTCCACCTCCTGCTCGGCATCCCGCTCTTCCCGGCGGCGCTCATCACGGCTGTCGCCGCCTTCCTGATCCTGGGGCTCCAGCGCTTCGGCTTCCGCCCCCTCGAAGCGGTGATCGCGGCCATCGTCGCGGTGATCGGCATCTGCTACGTCGGCGAGCTCTGGTACGCGCACCCGGCGCTCGGCCAGGTGGCGCGCCACGCCGTCCTGCCGAAGTTCTCGGGCACGGACTCCGTGCTGCTCGCGGTCGGGATCCTCGGCGCCACGGTGATGCCGCACGTGATCTACCTCCACTCGGCGCTGACGCAGAACCGGATGGTCCCGAAGGACGACAAGGAGGCGCTGCGCCTGTACCGGTTCACCCGCATCGACGTGGTGATCGCCATGACGCTCGCGGGCCTCATCAACGTCGCGATGCTGGCCGTCGCCGCGGCGGTGTTCTACAACAAGCACCTGCCGGGGCCGCTCGGCGACCTCGAGGTGGCAGGGCAGACGCTGAAGCCGCTCCTCGGCGGGGCGGCCGGCACGCTCTTCGCGCTCGCGCTCCTGTCGTCCGGGCTCGCGAGCTCGGCGATCGGGACGCTCGCGGGCCAGGTCGTGATGCAGGGCTTCCTCCGCCGCAAGGTGCCAATTGTCGTTCGCCGTGCCGTGACGATGCTCCCGGCGCTCGTCGTGATCGGGATCGGTGCCGACGCGACGCGGACGCTCGTCGTCAGCCAGGTCGTGCTCTCCTTCGGGATCCCGTTCGCGCTGATCCCGCTCGTCCGGTTCACGAGCGACCGCGAGGTGATGGGCGCGCTCGTCAACCGGCGGGCGACCGTCGTGATCGCCACGATCGTCGCCGGGCTCATCGTGGCGCTGAACGCCTTCCTGCTGGTTCAGACGCTCATCCTCTAGCCGCCGCCGCGCCCGACCTGGCGGGCGCGGCTCCCTTTCGGCCGGCGGTCTACCAGCGATACCAGCGTGTGCCTTCGCCGCTCCGGAAGGCGAAGCCGAGCAGCCAGACGACCAGCAGGATCGCGGCGACCCAGACGAGCAGATTCAGCGCGCCGGCGATTCCGGTGCCGAACAGCGCGATGATGATCAGCAACACGAGCAGTAGTCCGAGCATGTTGTCCTCCTCGTCGAATTGCGCTTTCAACGAAGGAACGACGGCCGCGGATACGCGCTACAGGTAGCCCAGCGGATCGACGGCGCTGCCGTTGATCCGGACCTCGAAATGCAGGTGCGGGCCGAAGCAGTGGCCGGTGCAGCCCACGTAGCCGATGACCTCGCCCTGGCTCACGCTCTGCCCCGTCGACACGGCGATGCGGGACTGGTGCCCGTACGCGGTCGCGAGGCCGTTGCCGTGATCGATGAGGACGAAGTTCCCGTAGCCGGACTCCCAGCCCGCGTAGGCGACCGTGCCCGCGGCGGCGGCGGCGATCGGCGTGCCGGTTCCCACGGCGATGTCGATGCCCTCGTGCATCCGCCCCCAGCGCATGCCGAACGGGCTCACGACCGGCCCGTTCACCGGCCAGATAAGTCCCGAGGAGGAGACGCCGCTGCCGTGCGACCCGCTCGAGCGCAGCTGGGCCTCGATGCGCCGGCTCGCCGCCTCGAGGCCGGTGATCTCGTCGAGGTACTCCTTCTCGCTCGTCTGCACCTGCGCGAGCGTCTGGCGCTTGTCCACGCGTGCGCTGGCGAGGTCGTTCTGATGCCGCGCGAGCGCGTCCCGGGTCGTCCGCTGCTGCCAGGCTGCGTCCGCGACGGCCTTCGCCTCGGCGAGCGCGCGCTCGCGGTTGCGTTTCGTCCGCGACTGGAGCACCTGCATCCGGTCGCGGGAGCGCTTCACGTCCCTGGCGACCCTGCGATCTTGGTTCGAGACCGAGCGCTGGTAGGAGATCTGGTCGATCATGCTGGAGATGGACTTCGAGGCGAACACCACGGCGACCGTGTCCGGCTGTCCCCGCTCGTAGATCGCGACGAGTCGCTGCTCGAGCGTCCGCTGGGCCACCGTGAACTCGGCGCGATAGGTGATGAGCAGCTGCGTCTGGACCTCGTAGGACGCGTTCAGCTTGTTGAGGGTCTTCTCGTGCACCGCCAGCCTGGCCTGGAGGGAGTCGAGTCGAGCCGTCGCCGTCCCGATCTGCCCTTCGAGGAGGCGGATCCGCCCGGTCATCCGGGAGATCTGCGTCGTCAGCACGGCGTGCTTGTGCCGTGCGGTGCCGAGCTTCCCCTCGAGCGTCTGGATCTTGTCCTGGATCTTCTTGCGCTTGTCGGTGACCGTTCCCGACGCCGGAGCCGCGAGCACGAGTGCGAACGCGAGAAGCAGGCAGAGGCGCAGGTTCCGGGGCATCCAGGAGACGTTTCGTGAAGGGACAATCAGTCCCTGCCGGGCGGGGACGTCTCAGTGTAGCCAGGCTTTCCGGACGTTACGGCCCGGCGCTTGGATACGGCTCGGGTGTCGGCTGGGGCGACGGCTCGGGTATCACCGCCGGCTCGGGCGGGTCGGCCTCGTCGGGCGGCGGCCAGGGCTCCTCGACGGGCACGACGGCGGGATCGGGCTGCTCCGGGTCCGCCGGGCGCGTGACGGCGACGGTCGGGCGCAGCTCGGCGTCGATCTGCGCGACCTGGGCCTCTGCCTGCGCGAGCACTGCGTTCATCTCGTCCTCCAGGGTCGTGATCGCCGCATCGAGTGCGACGACCCGTGCGCGTGCGCTGTCGGTCTCCGCCGTGTCGCCCGCGTAAACCGCGGCGCCGAGCTCGTGGAGCGCTGCGTCGCGCTCGAGGCGCAGGCGCGCCTGGCGGGCGCGCAGGCTCGCAGTTCGGGCGCGTGCGCTCTCCCGGGCGCCGACGCTGCGCGCGAGCAGCGTGGCGCGGGTCGCGAGGCCGGCGAGACGGAGCTCGATGCTGCGCGTCAGCCGGTCGAGGTTGCTCTCGGCGGGCTGGACCTCCGGCGCGGCCCCGAGCCGGTTGCCGCACTCGGGGCAGAAGCGCGCCCGCTCAGGGGTCGCGCTGCCGCAGCTGGGGCACGTCTCCGTTCCGGTCACGGGCTGCCTCTGCCCGCTCCCCCAGCGCGCGTAACGAGGTGGCCGCTTGGCGGCGCAGCTCTCCGACCTCGGCGCGGTAGTCCGCGTCGGAGACCTTGCCCGTCCGGTGGTCGAGCTCGAGCTCCTTGAGGGCGGCGAGCGCGCGGTCGCGCTCCTCCGCGAGCGCGAGCCGCCTCTGCGCCCGGGCGTCGAGCGCCACGAGCCGGTCGTCCGCGGGCTCGGGCTCGCGCAGGAACGGGAGCGCGACCGCGAGCACGAGGGCGACGGCCAGCACGGCCGCGATGACCACCGCGGCCGTCACGAGGCGACGGGCGCGAGCGCCTCGTCGTAGCGGTCCGCGAGGCGGCGCTGCTCGCGCGCGTCAGGCCAGAGCGTGATCGCGGAGCCGAGCACGAAGACGAAGCCGGCGATCCAGATCAGGTTGATGAGCGGCTTGGCGAGCGCTTTCAGGTAGACGGCGCGGCTCCCGGTCTGGTTGATCTGATCCGCGATGACGGCGAGGTCGCCGAGCGACGCGACGTCGTGGCGGATCGCCATCTCGTTCGAGGTCTGCTGCTCGGCGAGGTAGGCGTTCTTGCCCGGGTGCAGCGTGCCGATGCGGTGCCCGCCCCGAGAGACCGCGACGTTGACACGGAGCTCCGTGACGTTCGGCCGCTGGCTGACGGTCTGATCCAGGTAGGTGAGCGTGTAGCCGGCGACCCGCATGCTCTCGCCGGGCTGCAGGAGCCGGCCGCGCTCGGTGCCGGAGACGCCGCTGCCGGCGATCCCGAGCGCCAGCAGGACGATGGCGGCGTGGACGACGTAGCCGCCGTAGCGCCTGCGGTTGCGCGCCACGAGCGAGCCGAACGCGCGCAGCCAGCTCGGCTCGCCGAGCGCGCGGCGCGCCGCGGTGCCGCGCACGAACTCGTAGCCGATCGACGCGAGGACGAACGCCGAGAGCGTGTAGGCGAGCAACCCCAGCAGCGAGCCTCCCTCGCCGAGCGCGACGAGCACCAGCCCGACCGCAACCGCGACAGCCGCGGGGATCGCGAAGCTCGCCCGCACCGAGCGCCACGACGCGCGCCGCCAAGCAAGCAGCGGCGCGACACCCATCAGGAAGAGCAGCGGCAGCCCGAAGATCCGGAGGAAGAAGTCGTAGTAGCCCTGGTGCTTGTTCGTCGGGACGCCGTTCAGCAGCTCCGTCACGATCGGCGAGGTGACACCCCAGAGGATCGTCAGTGCGAGCGCGACGAGCAGCAGGTTGTTGTAGAGGAAGGTGACCTCGCGCGAGACGAGCGACTCCAGCTTCGTCTCCGTTCGCAGCAGCTCCAGGCGGGTGAGGATCAGCAGGAGCGAGAAGGCCGCGGTCACTGCGATCGCTCCCAGGAACCAGCCGCCGATCGAGCTCTGCGCGAACGAGTGGATCGAGTTCACCACCCCGGAGCGGGTCAGGAACGTGCCGAAGAGCGAGAGCCAGAAGGCGAGGCTGACGAGGATGACGTTCCAGACCTTCAGCATCCCCCGCTTCTCCTGCACCATCACCGAGTGCAGGAACGCCGTGGCCGCGAGCCAGGGCATGAGCGCGGCGTTCTCGACCGGGTCCCAGGCGAAGAAGCCGCCCCAGCCGACCTCGACGTAGGCCCAGTGCGAGCCGAGGAGCTGGCCCACGCCGAGCGCCGTCCAGGCGAGGAGCGTCCATCGCCTCGTCGCGACGATCCAGCGCTCGTCCGCACGGCGGGCGAGCAGCGCGCCCATGCCGAAGGCCCAGGGCACGGCGAGCCCGACGTAGCCGAGGTAGAGGAGCGGCGGGTGCGCGAGCATGTAGGGGTTCTGCAGGCTCGGGTTGAGGCCGGCCCCATCAGGCGGCGCCTGCTGGGTGGCAAAGGGCGTGGCAACGAAGACGAGCACGAACGCGAAGAAGGCCGCAAGCCCGCCGAGCACCGGCACCACCCAGGCGACGAGGTCGGGCGCGCTGCGCCGGTTGAGGAGCACCGCCGCGGCGGCGTACCCCGTCAGGACGAGGAGCCAGAGCAGCAGCGAGCCCTCCTGCCCGCCCCAGAAGGCGGAGAAGCGGTACGCCGTCCCGAGCTGGCGGCTCGTGTGCTCGGCGACGTAGACGAAGGAGAAGTCGTGGCGCAGGAGCGCGCCGAGCAGGATGAGCGACGCGAGCAGCGTCGTCCCGAACGCGGCGACGAGCGCGTTGCGCGCCGAGAGCGCCAGCCGGCGGCGCCCGCGCCAGGCGGCGTAGGCGCCGGCGACCAGCGCGTAGGCGGCAAGCCCGAGCGTCAGGGCAAGCGCTGCGCGTCCGAGCGGGGCCATCAGCCCTTCTTGGGCTGGTACTTCGACGGGCACTTCGTGACGAGCGTGTCCGGGCGCGCGACGAAGACCCCGTTCTTCAGCGTGCCGTCGACGACGACGCGGCGGCCCGCCTTGAAGAGATCCGGCACGCTGCCGTGGTAGACGACGTTCACCGTCGTCTTTCCGGCGAAGTCGCGCAGCCCGAAGCGCAGCCCCTGTGTCGAGCGCGCGTTGCCGTGCGGGCGCAGAACGACGCCGGCCAGCGAGACGCTTCCGTGCTGCTTCGGCAGCTGGCTCGGCTGGACGAGCGGCGTGCCGCTGGCCAGCGAGGTGTAGACGAGAAAGATCACGAGCACCGCCGCGACGGAGAGCGCCACGACGAGCCGGGCCGGGGACTGCTTGCGGGCCACGGCTGGGATGTTATCCCGCTACTGGCGCGAGCGTTCCGGAACCCGGTAACCGTGCTCTACGCACAAGCTGCCCGGGGCGTCCTCGGTCAGCGAGTCGCAGTAGCCCTTGCCGTACGCGGCGCGCATGAACGCGGCGACGACGTCGAGCGACCACTCCTGGATCTCTCCCGCCTCACGCCAGAGGTCGGCGAGGCGGACGTCAATGTCCAGTTCCAGAAGCTCGATCCTGCTGGGGAACGCTGCCATGCCGAAAGGGTAGGAGCGCCATCGGACGACATTCGACGGGCTACCGCCCCGCGTCGATCAGCTCTTTCGCGCGCTGCGCATCCTCGCTCTTGACGATGATCTCGATCCCGCCCG
>JAWVDX010000377.1:0-2579 GCA_033857015.1 Gaiellaceae bacterium | reverse complement strand
GTTCCACTCCTTGAATTGAGTTTCGAGATCGCCTGCTCGAAACCCTCTGAGGAGGAACGAGAAGTCCAATCCCACGGGACGTCCCATGACGTCCGTGTAGCCAGGCTAGCAGACAAATCGGCGGCGGGGCTGGTTTCGTTCGTACCCATTTCTTCATTTGCAGCGTTTTTGCACTGCACGAAGAGATCGCTGCACCGGCAGCAGGTCTGATTCTCGACGAAGGGACGATCATGCATGGGATCTCGTTTCGAGGGGCGGCGGTGTTGACGCTCGTCCTCGCGGGCGGGCTGCTCACCGGCATCGGCGCGCAGGCCGCTGCGACCGCGGCGCCGGCGAACACGGTGCCACCGGCGATCACGGGGACGCTGACGGTCGGGCAGACGCTCACCGCAAGCGACGGGACGTGGACGGGCACCCCGACCTCGTACGCCTACCAGTGGCTGCGCTGCAACGGGGGCGGCAACAGCTGCGTGCCCGTCGCCAATGGCACGCAGAAGACCTACACGCTCGTGGGCGCGGACGCCGGCCACACGATGCGGGTCAAGGTGACGGCGACGAACGCGGACGGCTCCGTCTCGGCGCAGTCGGAGCAGACGGCCGTCATCGCGCCTCTGACCTCGAGCGCGGCGCCGAAGAACACCGCGCCGCCGACGATCGCCGGCACGGCGAAGGAAGGGCAGGTGCTCACGGCGGCTCCCGGCTCGTGGTCGGGGAACCCGACGTCGTACGCGTATCAATGGCAGCGGTGCGACGCCGACGTCGCCAGCTGCGCGAACGTGATCGGGGCGACGGCGAAGACGTACGCGGTCGGAGCGGCCGATCTCGGCTACCGGCTCCGCGTCAGGGTCACGGCGCACAACGCCAAGGGCTCGGCGACCGCGTCCTCGGCGATCACCGCGATCGTCCAGCCGGCGACCCGGATCACGAACGCCCGGCCGACGCTCAGGATCATCTCGGTGCGCTTCGTCGGGGAGACCATCTACGCGCGCTTCCGGATCTGCGACGACTCGTTCAAGAACCTCGCGATCATCGAGACGGACTCCCGTCCCGGGAAGCTCTCGTACACGCGGCGCTTCGCGACGCTCGTACCGCCGCGCCCTTGCGGCGTCTATACGCGGCACTGGACGCCCGTGGCCCGCTTCCGGGGCCCGGGGCGTTACACGTTGACGCTCCGCGCGCGCGACAAGTCAGGCCTCACGAGCCTGCCTGTGCGGCGCACGTTCTCGCACGGCTAGCAGTCAGAAGGGGAGCCGCGGCTTGGCTGCGGCTCCCCTCCTGATGCGCGGCACTGGGCGAAGCGGATGGTTGCGGACGAAAGCGCTGCTTAGACTGGGGCGATGCTCTGTCCTGACTGCGGGCGTGAGAACGCCGCCGACGCGCGCTTCTGCTCTGCGTGCGGGCTCCGGCTCGAGGGTGCCGCCCGCCGCGAGGAGCGCAAGGTCGTCACCATCCTGTTCGCGGACATCGTGGGCTCGACGGCGCAGGCCGAGCGGCTCGACCCGGAGGACGTTCGCGCCGCGCTGAGCAGCTACTACGCCCGCGTGCGCTCCGAGCTCGAGCGCTACGGCGGCACCGTCGAGAAGTTCATCGGCGATGCGGTCATGGCGGTCTTCGGCGCCCCGATCGCCCACGAGGACGATCCCGAGCGGGCGGTGCGTGCAGCCCTGGCGATCCGCGACACGCTCGCCGGCTCGGACGTCGAGGTGCGGATCGCCGTCCACACGGGCGAGGCGCTCGTGGCCCTCGACGCGCGCGCCGGGGAGGGGGAGGCGATGGTCGCGGGCGACGTCGTCAACTCCGCGGCGCGGCTCCAGGCGGCGGCGCCGGTGAACGGCGTCCTCGTCGGCGAGGCGACGTTCCGGGCGACGGAACGGCTGATCGAGTACCGGCAGGCCGCCGCGGTGACCGCCAAGGGGAAGGCGGAGCCGATCGCCGCCTGGGAGGCGGTGGCGCCGCGAGCGCGCTTCGGCGTCGACGTCGACGAGACGGCTCACACGGCGCTCGTCGGGCGCGCGTCGGAGCTCGAGGTGCTGAACAACGCGCTGGCTCGCGCGCGCACCGAGGGCGCCGCCCAGCTCGTCACGCTCGTCGGCGTCCCGGGCATGGGGAAGAGCCGCCTGATCGCCGAGCTCCTTGCCGTCGTCGACGCGGACCGCGACATCATCACGTGGCGTCAGGGCCGCTGCCTGCCGTACGGCGAAGGGCTCAGCTTCTGGGCGCTGGCCGAGATGGTCAAGGCGCAGGCCGGGGTGCTGGAGACCGACACGGCCGACCAGGCCGAGGACAAGCTCCGCGCTGCCGTCGAGGCGCTCGTCGCGGACGCGGGCGAGGCGGAGTGGGTGCTGGGCCATCTGCGACCGCTGCTCGGCCTCCCGGGTGCAGCCGGTGACCAGGGCGAGCGCTTCGCCGCGTGGCGCCGCTTCTTCGAAGGGCTCGGGGAGCAACGCCCGGCCGTGCTCGTCTTCGAGGATCTCCACTGGGCCGACGACGGGCTGCTCGACTTCGTCGACCACCTCGTCGACTGGGCCAGCGCGGTGCCGCTCCTCGTCGTCTGCACGGGGAGGCCCGAGCTGCTCGAG
>JAWVDX010000376.1:0-2643 GCA_033857015.1 Gaiellaceae bacterium | reverse complement strand
AGCTCCGCAAACGCAGGCCCTGGAAGGTGGCTGGTCGCGATCGTCGCGGCACCGGCTCCGCCAGGTCGTTCCATGAGCGCGAGTCTACGTCCCTCGCGCGCGCGAGCGGCCTTCAGTGACCCGAGATCGCGTGCGGGACGTACGGCTCCTCGAGCCGCACGAGCTCGTCCTCGCTCAGCGTCAGCTGCTCGGCGGCCAGCGCCTGCTCGAGGTGCTCCAGCTTGGTCGCGCCGACAATCGGGGCGGTGACGCCAGGCTTGTGCAGGAGCCAGGCGAGCGCGACCTGAGCGCTCGAGACGCCTCGTGCTGCGGCGACCTCGGCCGCTCGCTCGACGACGCTGAAGTCGAGCTCCGGCTTGTAGAGGCTGTCGCCGAACGCATCCGTCCGCGCGCGGGTCGTCAGCCGCTCGCCCTCCCGCGTGCGATTGCCGGCGAGCAGGCCGCGGGCGAGCGGGCTCCAGGGCAGCACCGCGACCCCTTGGTCGAGGCACTGCGGGATCATCTCCCGCTCCTCCTCGCGGTAGACGAGGTTGTAGTGGTTCTGCATCGAGACGAACCGCGTCCGCGCAACCCGCTGCGCCTTCGCAAACTGCCAGGCGAACATGCTGCTCGCACCGACGTAGCGCGCCTTGCCGGCTTTCACGACGTCGTGGAGCGCCTCCATCGTCTCCTCGATCGGCGTCGACGGATCCCAGCGGTGGATCTGGTACAGGTCGACGTAGTCGAGCCCGAGCCGCTCGAGGGACGCATCGATCGACGCGAGGATGTGCTTGCGCGAGAGGCCCCGCCCGTTCTCGCCCGGCATCGTCTCGCCGTGGACCTTGGTCGCGACGACGTACTCCTCGCGCATGCCGAAGAGCTTCTGGAGCAACCGGCCCGTGACGACCTCGCTCTGGCCGCCGTTGTAGACGTCCGCGGTGTCGAAGAAGGTGATCCCGCCCTCGACGGCCGCGCGCACGATCGGCTCGGCAGCGTCCTGGTCGAGCGCCCACTCACGGCTTGGGTGCGGCCCGTAGCTCATCATCCCGAGGCAGAGGCGCGAGACCCGCAGCCCGGTGTTGCCGAGGTTCACGTAGTCCATGGCCGCCTACGGTACCTCGCGCGCGAACCGAAGCGCTGCCGCGGGCGAATCAGTCCGTCCACCGATTCACCGCCACCAGGAAGGAGCTTCACATGCGCTTCATCCCGACCCGCTTCCACGCGCCGCTCGACTACATCGTCGGCGTCGTGCTGATCGCAGCGCCGTGGATCTTCCAGTTCTCGCAGCACACGGCCGCGACGATCGTCCCGATCGTGCTCGGCAGCGGGCTGATCCTCTACAGCCTCTTCACGAACTACGAGCTCGGCGTCTGGAAGGTTGCCCCGATGGCCGTTCACAACCTGATCGACATCGCGGCCGGCACCGTGCTCGCAGCCTCGCCGTGGCTCTTCGGGTTCGCCGACGAGTCCGCGAGCGTCTGGGCGCCGCACCTGGTCGTCGGCCTCGCCGCGATCTTCCTCGGGCTGACCACGAAGCAGCAGGGCGGCTACAGCTACGGCAAGAGCGCCGCGCCGGTCGCGCAGCGCTAGGTGACGCCGGAGGCGCGGCCGGCTCACCGCCTGCCGCGCCTCCCGATGCCGGGCCGCGATGAGTTCTTGCCGCCTCCCCCGTCTCTACCTCAGAGACCACGACCAGGAGGCTTTTGATGTCCAGCTTGAATCTCGCACAGGTTGGCCGTGTATGTGTCAGCGTCGCCGACACCGACCGCGCCGTCGACTTCTACGTGAACACCCTTGGCTTCGAGAAGGTCGTCGACGTTCCAATGGGCGACGCCGGCCGCTGGGTCGAGGTCGCACTGCCCGGAACCGTCACGACCATCGCCCTTGCGCCCCCGCCGCCGGGGACCGAGGCGGGAAACGGCCAGACCGGCATCTGTCTCGACACCTCCGACGTCGACACCGATCACGCCACGCTGAAGGCGGCCGGCATCGACGTGGACGACGAGGTCACCCGCTGGGGCGGGCCGGTGCCGCCGATGTTCTGGCTGCGCGATCCGGACAAGAACTCGCTGATCGTCGTCCAACCTGCCGCCTAGGCGCGGCGGGCGGAGGAATGCGCGGCCGGCTCCCAGCCGGTCGCGCGGTCAGCGGGCGCCGTCGACCGGCAGCCGCTCACGCACGGCGAGGACGTTGAACGCGGCGACCGGGCGTGCGAGACCCGCAAGCGTCGCCTCGCCGACGGGCTCGACCTCGACGTCGTCCTCGACCTCCGCGTAGAGGCGCTGGGTGATGAGCACCTGGCCGCCCGTTGCCTCGTCGGCGAGCCGCGAGGCGACGTTCGTCACCGCGCCGATCGCCGCGTAGTCGGAGCGGCCCTCGAAGCCGACCTCGCCGCAGGTCGCGTAGCCGAGCGCGATGCCGGCGCCGAAGTCGAGGTCGTGGCCGCGCTTGCGCCACTGCGGCGTCAGCTCCGCCATCTCCTCGCGGAGTGCGCACCCGAGCCGCACCGCCCGAAGCGCCGCGTCCGGGATCTCGATCGGGTCGTTGAAGAAGAGCTGGACGCCGTCGCCTTCGAGGAAGCCGACCGTGGCGTCGAAGCGCTTGACGAGGCGCCCGATCGTCTGGTGGAACTCGCCGAGCACCCGCATCAGCTCCTCCGGCTCG
>JAWVDX010000375.1:0-7972 GCA_033857015.1 Gaiellaceae bacterium | reverse complement strand
CGAGTGCGCGGCCGAGACGGCGGGGATCGCCGGGTCGAGCGGCTCGCGGTCGTCGACGACGACGAAGGGGTAGCCCTTCTTCGCGAGCAGCTTGAGCCGGTCGCTGGGCTCGGAGGGCAGGACGAGGATCGCGCCGTCCACCGTTCCGGCCATCAGCCGCTCCAGCAGGCGCACCTCGCGCTCGACCTCGTGCTGGGTGGGGCAGAGGACGACGCGCATGTCCTGCTCGTACAGCGCCTCCGAGGCGCCGGAGAGGATCGTGGCGAAGTACTCGTGAATCACCGGGACGGTGATCGCGATCAGCCCGGTCCGGCCGTTGGAGCGCGCGCGCGCGCTCCGATTGCTGGTGAACCCATGCTCGCGCACCCCCTCCAGGACACGCTCACGCGTGACCGGCGCGACGTCGGGCCGGTCGTTCATGACGCGCGAGACGGTCGCGATCGAGACACCTGCCTTGCTGGCGATGTCCCGGATCGTCGCGCGTTCCGGCTGGTTTCGCTTTCTCTCCATGGGTGGCATGGTCGTTCCTGAGACTAGCCCTGTAAACGGTTACAGCACCACGACAGCGTACAGCGGGCGTTTGTTACCGTCAAGAACCCTGGATTCACCGCAAAAATGGCTCAAAACCGCTGGTTAGTACCAATTCCGGGCTCTTGACACTGTTCCGGAGAATGTGGTAACTGTAGTAACCGTTGCCGGAAATTTGTTCCAACTCCGCGGCAGACGGAGCGTCTCGAGCCTTCCTTCGCACCGAAGGGAGCGTAAGTCCAACTCGCTGGTCGATAACTCCGGGATCGGTCTACGGAACCGGAGAGAAATGGGAGGAACAAGAATGAAGAGACGAGCACGCCCCAGCGGCTCGCGGCTTCGTTGGGCAGGCGGCCTTCTCGGCCTCTCCGCCCTCGTTGTCGTACTCGTCGTGAACGTCGTCGCCTCAGCAGCACCCGCGACGACGAAAGCAGCGAAGGCCACGCATGCCTGCCCGGTGGCTACCGGCTCGGGCGACAGCACCTTCGTGCGCAACTTCAACCCGTACGCGGGCAGCAAGCTCGACTTCACGCTCGGCGGTATCTACGAGCCGCTCGTTGTCGTCACGCCTGCCGGCGGTGGCCATCAGTACCCGTGGCTCGCCTCCGCGCTGACGTGGAAGAACAACACGACCCTCGTGCTGACGATCCGCTCCGGCGTCAAGTGGAGCGACGGCAAGCCGCTCACCAACAAGGACGTCGTGTTCAGCCTCACGGCCGGCCTCAAGAACGCGGCCATGGATCGTGTCGGCCTGACGGCGAAGGATCGGGAGATCTCCTCGATCCGCACGACCGGCAAGAACAAGGTCACGATCAAGCTGAAGGCCACGGACTCGACGTTCATCGGCTCGCAGCTGAACAACGTCTTCGTCGTTCCGCAGCACATCTTCGCTGCGCACACGGGCGACATCGACAAGTGGACCAACCCGACTCCGGTGGGTTCCGGCCCGTTCACGACGATCCAGCGCTTCAACGGCCAGGACTACGTGCTCGGCAAGAACACCAAGTACTGGATGAAGGGTGCTCCGAAGGTCTCCTGCTTCGAGCGGATCGCCGCGACGAGCAATGACGCGGCGCTGGTTCAGATCGTGAGCGGCCAGGCTGACTGGTCGCACAACTTCGTCCCGAACGTCGAGACGGCCTACGAGGCGAAGGATCCGGCGCACTACCACTCGTTCTACGCGACGACGTCGCTGCCGATCGGGCTCTACTTCGACACCACCAAGTACCCGTACAGCGTGGTCGGCTTCCGCAAGGGCGTCAGCCAGGCCATCGACCGGGTCAAGGTCTCGAAGCTGGGCGAGTACGGCTATGCACCGCCGTCGGACGCTGTCGGCATCAAGTTCATGTGGCCGTCATGGGTCGATCCGAAGCTCGCAGCGCAGTCCAAGGCGCTGTCGACCTACAGCCCGACCAACGCGAAGAAGACGTTCACGGACGCCGGCTTCACGTACAAGAGCGGCAAGCTGTTCGACCCGCACGGTGATGCAGTCAGCTTCCAGATCCACGTGATCGCAGGTTGGTCCGACTGGGTCGCGTCGCTGAACATCATCACGCAGAACCTGAAGTCCGTCGGCATCGACGCCAGCGTCAAGCTCCAGCCCGACTGGAACGCCTGGTGGCCGAATGCATCCTCGACGAAGGTCGTCACGCTGCTCTGGAACTACGGCGGCGGCCCGACCCCGTACGGCTACTTCAAGTCGCACTTCGACACTGCTTCTGCCCACGCGTCTGGCGCTGACCAGTCCGACACGGGCGACTGGGAGCACTTCTCGGATGCGACCGCGACGCAGCTGCTGCAGCAGTTCCGCGGCACGCTCGACGTGAAGAAGCAGCACACGATCGCGAACCAGCTGCAGGCCATCTTCCTGCAGAAGTTCCCGTTCGCACCGCTGTTCGTCGGCCCGCAGTGGTCGACCTACAGCACGAAGTACTTCACCGGTTGGCCGACGCCGAAGAACTACTACGCGCAGCCGATCTTCAACACGACGCCTGACAACGTCGTGATCCTCACCCGGGTCAAGCCGGCGTAACACCGAAACACGGCTTGGGGGCGGGACCTCGCGTCCCGCCCCCGAGCGCATTTCTGATCCGACGACAACGGAGAGTTGCGGTGCGCTTCCTTCTTCAACGGCTGATGTTCTATGCGATCGCCTTCTGGGCGGCCCTGACGCTGAACTTCCTGCTGCCGCGGCTTGCGGGCGGCTCTCCTGCCTCGGGCATCATCCAGTCCGACCCCAACACGTATCGCACGTGCGAGCCCTGCCTCCGGGCGCTCATCGCCCAGTACGGGAGCCTGAACGGCCACGAGTCGTTCTCGCACATGCTGAACGCCTATCCGCACTACCTCTGGAGCATGCTCCAGGGCGATCTCGGCACGTCCACGCGCTTCGCGGGGACGCCGGTCACCGACATCATCCGCCAGACGCTGCCCTACTCGATCCTGATCGCGGGCGCGTCGCTGGCAATCGCCTTCGTCCTCGGCTCGTTCCTCGGGATGGTCTGCGCGTGGAAGCGCGGCGGCGTCCTCGACAACGTCCTGCCGAGCCTCCTCGCCTTCATCGGCGCCTTCCCGTCCTTCTTCCTCGCGCTCCTGGCGATCTACTTCCTCGGTCTCGGCCAAGGTCCGTTCCACCTCAAGTGGTTCCCGACCTCGCTCGCGTACGACAACACCGTCTCGCCGGAGTACAGTTGGACCTTCATCGGCAGTGTGCTCAGACACGCCGAGCTGCCGATCCTCGTCCTCGTGCTCGTGGGCACGGGCGGGTGGTTGCTCGGGATGCGCAACGTCATGATCAACAACGTCGCCGAGGACTACATCACCATGGCGCGCGCCAAGGGGCTGCGCGACTGGCGGATCATGACCACATACGCGGGACGCAACTCGATCCTGCCCAACTTCACGGGCTTCGCGATCGGCCTCGGCTTCGTCGTGACCGGCACCATCCTCGTCGAGTTCGTCTTCAGCTTCCCAGGGATGGGGCTCGCGCTGCAGACCGCCGCGACGGGTGCCGACTATCCAACCACGCAGGGGATCCTGCTGATCCTGACGGTCTGCGTGCTGCTCGCGAATTTCATCATGGACTCGATCTACGTCATCCTCGACCCGCGCACGCGCGCTGCCTAGGAGGGAGAAGCTCATGACCCAGCTCGAGCCTTCGCTCTCCAACCTCCCCACGCAGAACGGCGCTCCGCCGGAGGAGCGGCCGACCGAGTACGACCAGGCGCCGCTCTCGGGCACGGCCGTCCCGGTCAAGCAGGGGCGGCGCCTGCCGATCCCGGCGTTCGTCCGGCTGCTGCTCCAGAACCCGAAGGCGAAGTTCGGCCTCGCGCTGTTCGCCTTCATCGCGCTCGCCTCGATCATCGGGCCGATGTTCACGCACGGTGCCCCGAACGCGAACCTGGAGGACTTCACGCTCCGCAGCCAGCCTCCGTCCTGGGCCCACCCCTTCGGGACGACCGATCAGGCGCAGGACGTCTTCAAGCAGGTGCTCTACGGCGGCCGCATCTCGCTGCTCGTGGGCGCGCTCGCCTCGGGCATCGCGACGCTCGTTGCGCTCACCGTCGGGCTTCTCGCGGCCTACCGTCCGGGTCTGATCGACGACTCGATCAACATGGTCACGAACATCTTCCTCGTCATCCCGGGCCTGCCGCTGCTGATCGTGCTCGCCACGTTCCTGCCCTACCGCGGCGCGGCGATGCTCGTCCCCGTCATCGGGCTCACGTCCTGGGCCGGGGAGGCGCGCATCCTGCGCGGCCAGGCGCTCGGCCTGCGCGGCCGTGACTTCATCCTGGCGGCGAAGGTCGCCGGCGAGTCGACGTGGCGCATCGTCTTCGGGGAGTTCGTGCCGAACATGATCAGCCGCATCGCCGCCGGCTTCATCTTCACGTTCGTCGGCGCCATCTTCTTCGAGGCCGCGCTCGAGTTCCTCGGCTTCGGCGACGCATCGCAGGTCAGCTGGGGCACCGAGCTCTACTGGGCCGGGAACAGCTCCGCGACGCTCTCCGGCGAGTGGTGGCTCTTCGTGTTCCCGGGCTGTGCGATCGCGCTGACCGTCACGGGTCTCGTCTTCCTCAACTACGGGGTCGACGAGCTGAGCAACCCGCGCCTGCGCAAGCTCAAGGGTGCCGAGAAGGTCGGGCTCGTCGAGCGGACGCTGAATCTTCTGAGCCGTCGCGGCCCGAGCGGAGGGCGGGTATGAGCGTCTCGATCAACGAGACGGACCCGCGCGCGACCGGCGGCCTGAAAGCTGCCGAGGCGCTGGTCGAGCTCCAGGATCTGACCGTCGAGTACGTCCTGCCGACGCGCCGCGTGCGCGCGGTGGACAACGTCTCGCTGACGATCAACAGGGGCGAGACCGTCGGCCTGGCCGGCGAGTCCGGCTGCGGCAAGAGCACGGCGGCGCACGCGATCCTCCAGATCTTGCGCCCGCCCGCGGCGATCACCGGCGGACGGATCCTCTTCCAGGGCCAGGACATGGTCTCGATGAGCACCGAGGAGATGCGCAAGTTCCGCTGGCGCCACGTCTCGCTCGTCTTCCAGAGCGCGATGGACGCGCTCAACCCGCTGATGCGCGTCGGCGACCAGTTCGTGGACATGCTCCAGGCGCACGAGCGCGTGCGGAAGGCCGAGGCGCTCGCGCGCGCGGCCGACCTGCTCGATCTCGTGGGGATCGATCGCCGGCGTGTGCGCGCCTACCCGCACGAGCTCTCGGGCGGCATGCGGCAGCGCGTCGTCATCGCGATGGCGCTGGCGCTCAAGCCGGAGCTCGTCGTCATGGACGAGCCGACGACCGCGCTCGACGTGGTCGTCCAGCGGGAGATCCTCCAGGAGATCGACGAGCTGAAGAAGGAGCTCGGCTTCGCCGTCCTCTTCATCACGCACGACCTCTCGCTGCTCGTCGAGTTCAGCGAGCGCATCGCGATCATGTACGCGGGCGAGATCGTCGAGGAGGCGCCTGCGGACGTCCTGTTCCGCAAGCCCCGCCACCCCTACACAGTGGGCCTGATGAACTCGTTCCCGCCGCTCACCGGCGAGATCAAGCGCATGAGCGGGATCCCGGGCTCCCCGCCCGACCTCAGCGACCCGCCGAGCGGCTGCCGCTTCAACCCCCGCTGCCCGCACTGCAACGGGGAGGATCAGCAGCTCTACCAGCTGCAGACGGCTGTGCGGCCCGTGTTGAAGTCGGTCGAGCCGGATCACCTGGTCGCCTGCCACCTCGTCGAGCGGGGCGGGGCATGAGCGCGCTGCTCGAGAACGAGACGACTGCGAACGGAGCCGCCCCCGTGGCGCTCGACGTCGTCGGCCTGACGAAGCACTTCTCCGACGGGAGCTTCTTCAACAAGCGGCTGATCCGTGCGGTCGACGACGTGAACTTCACGCTCGAGGCCGGCAAGGTGACGGCGCTCGTCGGCGAGAGCGGCTCCGGGAAGAGCACCGTCGCCCGGCTGCTGTCGCGCCTCTACAAGCCGACGAAGGGCGTCATCTCCTTCCACGGGGTGGACGTCAGCAAGGCGCGCAGCCGGAAGAACCTGCTCCGCTACCGCTCGCAGGTGCAGATGATCTTCCAGGATCCCTTCGGCTCGCTGAACCCGGTGAAGAAGATCGAGCATCATCTCGCGCGGCCGCTGCTGATCCACGGCATCGTGCGGAAGGACGAGGTGCACGCGCGCGTCGTCGAGCTCCTCACCTCGGTCGGGCTCGTCCCTGCCGAGGAGATCGCGGACAAGTTCCCGCACCAGCTCTCCGGCGGTCAGCGGCAGCGTGTCGCCATTGCGCGGGCGCTGGCCGTGGAGCCGAAGGTGATCCTCGCGGACGAGCCGATCTCGATGCTCGACGTCTCGATCCGCCTCGGCATCCTCAACCTGATGCTCGACCTCAAGCAGAAGCACGACATCGCCTTCCTGTATGTGACGCACGACATCGCGAGCGCGCGCTACGTCGCGGACGAGGTCATCGTCATGTACGCGGGGCAGATCGTCGAGCACGGCCCGACCGACGAGGTGCTTCTGCACCCGCTGCACCCGTACACGCAGCTGCTGCTCTCCGCCGTCCCCAACCCGGAGGCGGGGTTGATGCAGAAGCAGCTGCCGCCGCGGGCCAATCGCCACCTCGCCCCGAGCCACATCGGCTGCCGCTTCGCGGATCGCTGCGCGCTCGCGATCGACACCTGTCTCACGACGCCGCCGGCCCTGCTCGAGCTCAAGCCCGAGCACCTCGTGCGCTGCCCCGTCGTCTCTCCATAACCGCCCCCGAAAGGACACCTCCGGCATGAAGGACACGATCGCAGCCCGCTTCCCGAGCGACTTCCTCTGGGGTGCCGCGACGGCCTCGTACCAGATCGAAGGCGCGATCGCGGAGGACGGGCGCGGCCCGAGCGTGTGGGACACCTTCTCGGCGACCCCGGGTCGCGTCGAGAACGGCGACACGGGCGACATCGCCTGCGACTTCTACCACCGCTATCCCGAGGACGTGCAGCTCATGAAGCGGCTCGGCCTCGACGCCTTCCGCTTCTCGATCGCCTGGCCGCGGGTGCTCCCGCAGGGGCGCGGCGCCGTCAACGAGAAGGGGCTGGACTTCTACGACCGGCTCGTCGACGAGCTGCTCGCGAACGGGCTCAAGCCGTTCCCGACGCTCTTCCACTGGGATCTCCCGCAGGCGCTCGAGGACGAGGGCGGCTGGGCCGTGCGCTCCACCGTGGACGCCTTCTGCGAGTACGTCGAGGCAGTCGTCGGCCGGCTCGGCGACCGGGTCGAGCACTGGGCCACGCACAACGAGCCCTGGGTGCACGCCTGGCTCGGCTACGGCTCCGGCACCTGGGGCCCCGAGATGCACGCGCCCGGCCGCACCTCGCGGGCCGACGGCGCCGCCGCCGCGCACCACCTCCTCGTGGGACACGGCCGCGCGCTCGAGATCATGCGCCGCGAGATGCCCGACGCGAAGCTCGGCATCGTGCTCAACCTCACGCCCTCCTACCCGGCCTCGGACTCCGACGCGGACAAGCGCGCCGCGCAGATCTCCGACGGGCAGAGCAACCGCTGGTTCCTCGACGGCGTCTTCAAGGGGAGCTACCCGCAGGACATCCTGGACGTCCTCGGCGCGGACGCGCCGGAGATCCACGACGGCGACATGGAGGTCATGTCCGCGCCGATCGACTGGCTCGGCGTGAACCACTACTTCCGCGTCGTCACGACCGGCGGCTCGAACGGCGACGGCGACGGGATCCTCATGGACCAGAACGCGCAGTACACCGCGATGGGCTTCCCGTGGGAAGTCAACGCGGACGCGTTCTACGAGCTGCTGATGCGCGTCCAGCGCGACTACGACCCGCCGTGCGTCTACATCACCGAGAACGGCGCGGCGTTCTACGACTACCGGCAGCACGACGGCTCCGTGAAGGACCCCGAGCGGGTCGCCTTCCTCGAGGGCTACATCGACGCGGTCG
>JAWVDX010000374.1:0-2634 GCA_033857015.1 Gaiellaceae bacterium | reverse complement strand
GCGCCGGCGAGGTCGATCGAGGCGACGGCGACGTCCACCTCGCGCTCGGCGATGATGTCCTCGATCGGGATCCGGTGGACGAGGACGTCGAACATCGACTTCTCGATCGTGTCCGGGTTGAGCCCCTGGCTCATCGTCAGGTTGCCCTGCGGGTCGAGGTCGACCACGAGGACGCTCTTGCCCTTCTCCTTGAAGGCGACCGCGAGGTTCAGCGTCGTCGTCGTCTTGGCGACGCCGCCCTTCTGGTTCGCAAGCGCGATGACCTGTGGCATGCGGGCGCCGTTCCTACCGGCCATGCCGCGGACGTTCGGTCGCGGGAGCATGCGAGTCAGCGCCATGACGGGCTGTTCGGGTGTGGGGTGTGAAGTCCTTCACGGGTTGCCACGGACATTGTGCCCGCATATGCCGGCCCGGACGGGTTCGACGCGCAGACCCGCGTACCTTTTGCGTCGATTCAGTCCTCTCCGTCCCAGTAGTCGAGGCGCTCCAGGCGTGCCACCAGGTCGATCCCGCGCAGGAAGAGCTTGTTCGAGCGCGGGTAGAAGCAGATGTCGTTCGGCTCGCGCGTGCCGTAGGCCAGGAAGCTGAGCCCGCCCGCGCCGGCGCGGAACGCATGCGCGATGCCGGTGCCCGGTGGGCGCGCGACGACGTGGCCGCGGCGCACCACGTGCTCCTCGTCGCCGAGCAGGAGCGAGCCCTCTCCGTCGAGGACGACGAAGAGCTCCTCCTCCGCGGAGTGGCAGTGCGGCGGCGTACCGAGCTTGCCCGGCGGGACGTCGTAGCGCTTGAGCCCGGTGTGGAGGGAGCCGGCGGCGCGCCCGAGATCGGTGCGCGTGCGCGCGACCGTCGCGCCGTCGCGACCCTCCCCGGGGATGTCGGCGGAGGCGACGATCGTGGCGGGACGCTCGCTCGGCGGCGCGAGCTCCGGCGCACCGACCGCGGCCTCGCGCTCGAACGGATGCGGGCCGCCGACCTCTGTCCAGGTCGCATAGCCGGCGAGCCAGGAGATGCCCGCACGCGGCAGGTGGGCGCTGTCGTCGGGACGCCGGGTGCCGAAGGCGAGCACGTCGAGCCCGCCCTCGCCCGCGCGCAGCGTGTGGGCTTCCGCGCCTGCGAGATGGACGAGGCAGTCGCCCGCACGGACGTCGTGGCAGCGCCCGTCTTGCCAGGACACCGCCGTGCCGTCGAGGACGAAGAAGATCTCCTCCTCGTTGCCGTGCCGGTGGGCCGGTGTCGTCCACTTCCCCTCCGGGACGACCATCCGGGTCAGGCCGACGGTGAGGCTTCCGGCTGCCTCGCCGAGCCCGTACCAGCGACCGCCGATGTGGCCGTTGTCGCGGTCGCGGAATGCGACCGCGGGGTCGTCCCAGTGTGCGACCGACGCCATGACCGGACGCTAGCTGACACGCAGTCTCGATTGTCGTTCACGTTCCTCACCCGAGCGGGACGACCACCTCCTGGGTGCGCGCGACTGCGTCGAGGGTGCGCTCGGGGAGCACCGGCTCGGCGCGCGCCCACGCCTCGGACTCGGCGACCAGGGCGCGCAGCTCGGCGAGGAGTGCCGGGCGCGCAGCGGGGCCGCGGTCGAGCGACTCGATCCGCTCGAGCCGCTCCAGCACCTTGCGGGCTTCGTCCATGCCAACAACGGTACGGGCGCGTTTGCGACCGAACTGCACCGAAAGTGCACCGAAAGTGCGACTGCCGGTCAGGCAGTTGCAGCGCGCAGCGCGAAGTAGCCCGCGGGACGCGGGCGCAAGCCGAGGAGCGCCTCGTCGAGCGACTCGACGAGGGCGGGCCGGTCACCGTGGACGAGCACCTCGACGAGCGCCCGTCGCAGCGCACCCTGGGCAAGCTCGTCCGCCTCGCCGCCCCGTGCCAGGCGGCGCAGGCCCTGGAGCAGCCGGGCGCGGTCGCCGTCCGCCTCACCGAGGAGAAGCGCCGTCCGCAGCGCAGCCGCCCAGACGCCGTCACCTTCGCCGAGCAGGGCGACGAGCGACTCGCGCAGCTGCTCCGAGCGGTACGGCTCCGCGGCGAACAGGGACAGCTCCCAGCGGTCGAGTGCCTCGGCGAGCTCAGGGTCGTCGTCCGCCTGACCGAGTCGTTCGAGCAGGTCGCGGGCGAGCTGGCCGCGGAACTGATCGAGCCGCGTGGACTCGCCAGGCGGCTGCGTCGCGGCGATCGGGAGCACCGCCTTGATGCCGAAGGGACGCCAGTCGAGGCGCTCGAAGATCACCGGGCCTGCGGAGATCGCCCCGGACGTGGCGAGGCGCAAGGCGCTGATCGCATCCGCCAGCTCTCCTGGAGCATCGGGCGGCTCGTGCTCGCCGGCGGGGAGCGTGCGCTCGAGCTCGATCACGCCGAGCTGGTCGCGCTCGCGGCCGAAGTCCTTCGGGAGGAGACCTGTCGCCTCGGGCCAGTGCGCTGCGAGCTCGCCGGCGACGGCGAGGCGCACCCGGATCCCGCGGCCCAGCTCCACCTGCGTGCCGACGACGAGCCCGACGAGCGGCGCGACGGCCGCGTAGGTGCGCTCCGCGCCGAGCAGGGAGTGCTCGAGCTCGGCGTAGGCCCGCTCGTAGGCGCTGTCGTCCCAGTCGAAGCCGCCGCAACCCTCTGCGGTCGCAACGAGGAGAGGGA
>JAWVDX010000373.1:0-3120 GCA_033857015.1 Gaiellaceae bacterium | reverse complement strand
AGCTCGGTCGCGCTCGGCCTGTACCGCGGCTGCCGCGCGAGGCAGCGCATGACGATCTCCTCGAGCGCCTCGGGCACATCCGGCGCGAGCTCGCGGACCGGGGTGACGAGCTCCTCCCTGGCGAGCGCCGCGAGCGAGGAGTCGTCCCGCGGCAGGCGGCCCGCGAGCGCCTGGTAGAGGCAGGCCCCGAGCGCGTAGACGTCGCTGGCCTCGGTCGCCTCCTCGCCGGCGAGCTGCTCCGGCGAAAGGTACGCCGCGGTGCCGAGCAGCGTGCCGACCTGCGTCAGGCGGCTCGTGTCGGCGGAGAGCGCGATCCCGAAGTCGCCCAGCTTGGCGCCACCGCTGCGCGGCAGGAGGATGTTCGCCGGCTTGACGTCGCGATGGAGGAGGCGCTGCGCGTGCGCGTAGGCGAGCGTCAACGCGACCTCGTGGCCGATCGCCGCCACCTGCGCCGGGTCGAGCCGCTGGTCGCCGGCGAGCAGCGCCGCGAGCGTCGTCCCGTCGACGAGCTCCATGACGATGAAGGGGCGGTCGCCCTCGACGCCGCTGTCGAAGACCGTGACGATCCCCGGGTGGGAGAGGCGCGCCACGAGGCGGGCCTCGCGGTCGAAGCGCTCGCGCACGCCGGCGTCCTGCGCGAAGGCGGGGGAGAGGAGCTTGATCGCGACATCCCGATCGAGGACGGTGTCGCGCGCGCGCAACACCTCGCCCATGCCGCCGCTCCCGAGGGGAGCGCCGAGCTCGTAGCGGCCTGCGAAGAGCTCGCTCATCCGTCGCCCTTCCCGTGACCGTGCTTCTTCTTGCGGTTGCCCTGGCCGTTGTCCGCCGGCGCGGGCGGGACGCACGTGATCCCTGCCTCGAGCGCCTGGACGCGGCCGAGCAGCGTCTCCTGGTAGGGGCCCGGAACGAGGTGGGCGTTGATCGCGGCCACGGTGTCCGCGCGGAGCCTGGCCACGTCAGCCTGGGCGGCGCAGCCGTCGCCGCGGTCGAGGTCGGCTGCGATCGCGTCCGCTTCTGCGGCGAGCTGGTCCGCGGTCGCGCCGGGGAGCGGCGCGAGCGCCGCGGTGGTCGTCATGCTCGTCGTGACGGTGCCGCCCCCGCAGCCGGCGAGCGCCAGCCCGGCGAGGAGCGGAAGCAGGCGAGCCGTCCTCACGTTCCCGTGGCGAGGCGCGTCGCGAGGCTCTGTGGGAGGCCCGCGGCGCGCATCTCCTTCTGCGTCGTCGCGACCGGGTAGCGGACACGGTGGAAGTGGGCGCGACCGAGCGCGGTGTCGACCATGAGCCAGGCGGCGCGCGGGTCGCCGTCCCGCGGCTGGCCGACGGAGCCCGGGTTCAGCAGCCACTTCTCGCGGCCGCGCAGGAGGAGCTCCGTCGCCGAGGGAGCGAGGCCGCCGTCGAGCTGGCCCTGCTCCATCCCGATCGCCAGGGCGACGTGGCTGTGCCCGACGAGGACGATCTGCGCCTGCGCGAGCTCGATGGTCGCGCGCGCGCTCGCCTCGTCGAGGACGTACTCCCAGACGGGGTCGCGGGCGCTGCCGTGGTAGAGCGCGCAGCTCTCGATGCGGGCCACCGGCTCGAGGGCGCTCAGGAAGCTGCGCCACTCCTCCGCGAGCACGGTCTGCGTCCACTCGGCAGCCTCGTGCGCCGCGGCGGAGAACATGTCGATGTCGAGCGTCCCGGCGACGACGAAGTCGTGGTTGCCGCCGAGGCAGATCGTCGTGTGCTCCTGGACGAGCGCGCAGCACTCGTTCGGGCGGGGCCCGTAGCCGACGGTGTCGCCGAGGCACCAGATCGCATCGAGCCGCTCGCGCCGGATCGCGTCGAGCACGGCTTCGAGCGCGGCGAGGTTGCCGTGGACGTCCGAGATCACCGCGACTCGCATCGCGGAGATTGTGTCGGCTCCGGCTACTCCTCGGGGCGAGGAGGTGCTTCGGGCAGGTTCTTGATGCCCTCGGAGGTCGCGTAGCGGGAGTAGGTCTCCTGCATCGCGGCGATCAGCTCCTCGATGAACTTCGGCGAGGCGTTGACCCGGGCGACGACGACGCCTGGGACGTCCCCCTCCTCGACCTCGTGGTCGACCCGCGCGAAGGTCAGCGTGAACTCGTAGGGCGAGAAGGACACGTTGGCGAAGTTCGCGTAGACGCCGCCGAGCTGGGACGGGTCGAGGTGGATGTTGAGCTGGCGCTCCTGGGCTTCGTCGTCCACCGGACTACCATAGCTGTCCCTTGGAAGACTCCTTTAGCCTCCGCCGGTTCCGCTGGGCGCTCACCTCGTTGGTGGTCGTCGTGGCGAGCGGAGCCCTCGGCTACCACCTCTGGTTCGACGAGCCGTGGGTGCCGGCGATCTACCGCGCGGTCGTCACGGTGTCCCTCACCGGGCTCGACACGAGGCCCCCCACGGATGCAGCCATGGTCTTCACCATCGCGCTGCTGGTCGCCGGCGTGGCAATCTTCCTCTACGTCGCGGGCGCGCTCGTCGAGATCATCGCCCGCGGAGTCCTGACCGGAGTCTTCGCCGAACGAAGGAGACGCGTGGCGATCGAGTCCTTGCGCGACCACTACATCATCTGCGGCTACGGCCGGGTCGGGCGCCGCGTGGCCGCGGAGTTCCGCGAGGCGGGCGTCGACTACGTGGTGCTCGACTTCCACGTCGACGCGCTCTCCGCAGCGGAGGAGCGGGGCGACCTCTTCATCGAGGGCAACGGCACCGAGGACGAGGATCTCGCGGAAGCGGGGCTCGCGCGCGCCCGCGGCCTCGTCGCCTCGGCCGACTCGGACGTGGACAACCTCTACATCACGCTCTCCGCGCGCGCGCAGCGGCCGGAGCTGCTGATCGTCTCGCGCGCCTCCGACGACGACGCGGCGAAGAAGCTGCGCCTCGCGGGCGCAGATCGCGTCATCCAGCCGTACTCGACCGCAGGCCGCGAGATGGCGAAGCTCGTCCTCAAGCCGCAGGTCGCCGCCTTCCTCGACGTCGTCTCGCAGACGGGGAACCCGGAGATGCGCTTCGAGGAGATCGAGGTCACGGGCACGTGCGAGCAGGCGGGCAAGTCGATCCGCGAGCTGCGGGTACGCGAGGTGACGGGCGCCATGATCATCGCCTTGCGCAAGGGGGACGGCAG
>JAWVDX010000372.1:0-3636 GCA_033857015.1 Gaiellaceae bacterium | reverse complement strand
CGCGAAGCGACCGGACTTTGCGCGGCGAATGCGCCCGGCAGGATTCGAACCTGCGACTTCGCGCTCCGGAGGCGCGCGCTCTATCCCCTGAGCTACGGGCGCGGGGAGGGGCCAGTCTACCCGGCTGCTCGTCGTACGGCCCGGCCGGCGTCCGGCCGCTTCCGCTTGGCCGCCTAGACTCGGCCGATGGAGCTCCGGGCCTCCGTTGCGACCATCGTGACGCGCGAGCCGTTCGTCACGGCTCGCGCCACCAAGCACGACGTCGAGGTCGTCCGCGTCGCTCTGAGCCACGACGGTACGACGGGCTACGGCGAGGGCTCGCCGCTCGAGCGCTACGGCGAGGATGCTGCCGGCGGTGTGGCCTGGCTGGAGCAGCTCGAGCTGTGGGACGACCCGTTCGCGCTGGAGCGGCTCGACCCGCTCGCCGGCCACCAGGCCGCGAAGGCGGCGCTCGACGGGGCGCTCCACGACCTCGCGGGCAAGCTCCGCGGCGAGTCGGTGTGGCGCATGCTCGGCCTCCAGCAGGGCGGCCCGGCGACGCGCTTCACGCTCTGGCTGGACGACCCCGACGCCGTCGGCCGGCACGCCGACCAGATCGTGCGCGAGGGACGGTTCCGCCGGCTGAAGCTCAAGCTCGGCGGCGGCGATGGCCTCGACGGGGAGCGCGTGCGCGCGGTGCGCCAGGTCACGGCGCTGCCGCTCCTCCTCGACGCGAACGAGGCCTGGGCGAGCGACGACGAGGCGCTCGAGGTGCTCGGCCCGCTCGCCCGGCTGGCGATCGACGCCTGCGAGCAGCCGCTCCCGGCCGAGGCGATGCGCGAGTCGCACCTGAAGGAGCGCTCGCCGATCAGGATCGTCGTCGACGAGAACTGTCACACCCTCGCGGACGTGGCCGGCTGCGCGCGCTTCGCGCACGGGATCAACGTCAAGCTCGCGAAGGCCGGCGGGATCCGCGAGGCGGTGCGCATGGTCGGCGCCGCCCGCGCGCTCGAGCTCCGCGTGATGCTCGGCTGCATGGTCGAGTCGGGGCTCGCAATCGCGGCAGCGGCGCAGATCGCCAGCCTCTTCGACGACGTAGACCTAGACGGCAACCTCCTGCTGCGCGAGGATCCGTGGCCGGGTGTCGAGCTCGTCGACGGGGTCCAGCTCCCGTCGACCGGCAGGGGCCTGGGAGTCCGTGAAGCGCTCCCTTGACACGAACACGCGTTCGCTCTATCATGGGAACGCATGTTCGGACGCATCCTCATCGTCATCGCCTTCGCACTCGTCATGTGGCTCGCGTTCGCGCGCGGCTCCAACGCCGGCGGGCCCTCGCAGACCGTGACGGTTCGGGCGGGCGACACGCTCTGGTCGATCGCTTCAGCTCGCTACGCGGGCGATACCCGGGAGGGCGTCTGGAAGCTCCAGCAGCGCAACCACCTGCACAGCGAGACGATCTCGCCGGGCCAGCGCCTCGTCTTGCCGTAGCGGCTAACCCGCCGAGGCGAGCTTGAACTGGGGCAGCTCGTACGGGGGCTCGCCCGAGCCGAAACGCGCCGGGTCGATCTCGTAGGCCGTGAGGAACGCCTCGACGATCTCTGGGTCGAACTGGCTGCCGCTGCAGGTGCGGATCTCCTCGAGCGCGTCCGCGTCGGTGAGCGCGGTCCGGTACGGACGGTCCGTCGTCATCGCGTCCCAGGCGTCGGCGAGCCCGACCACCGCGGCTTCGAGCGGGATCTTGTGCCCCGCGAGACCGAGCGGGTAGCCGCCGCCCGTGAAGTGCTCGTGGTGGTGGCGGATCACCGGGACGGCCGGCCGCAGCGGGCTGAAGCGCTCGATGATCGAGGCGCCCTCCTCGGCGTGGCGCTTGATGATCGTGTACTCCTCGTCGGTGAGCCGGCCCGGCTTCAGCAGGATCGCGTCCGGCACGCCGAGCTTCCCGATGTCGTGGAAGAGCGCGCCGAAGGCCAGCACGCGCATGCGGTCGGGGGCGAGCCCCATCTGCTCACCGATCGCGAGCGCGATGCGCTGCACGCGTTGCGAGTGCCCGGCGGTGTACGGGTCGCGCGCGTCCACGGTGGCGTTCAGGCTCTCGATCGCCTCCATCGAGCTCTGCTCCAGCTTGGCGTACGCGTCGACGAGCTCCTTCGACTGCTGGCGCAGCGCTCGCGTGCGCTGGGCCAGGGCCCGGGAGGCGGTGCGCACGAGCAGGATCAGCGCGAGGTAGAGCGCTGCGAAGACGAGGCCGACCGCGAGCCACATCTCGTGCTTGCGCGCCGTGATCGAGTGCTCGAGCGGGCTCGGGTTGACGTAGACCTCGTACCCGCCGATGACCCGCCCGGACTTGTCGATCAGCGGCGCGTAGATCTCGAGCAGGCGCTTCAGCCCGAGCGTCCGCTCGGGCGCGTTGTCGGCGCCCGTCAGCTCCGTCATGCTCGCGACGGGCCGGCGCTCGCGCAGGGCCTGGAGAAGCTCCTCGTCGCGCGGGAAGCGCTTGCCGACCTGGCCCGGGCCGAGGTTCGACCACGCGAGCACGCCGGCGGGGCTCCACACCTTGACCGAGACGAAGTGCTGGCTGAGCTGCTTCTTGAAGAACGCGATCGCCTGATCGTTGAGGAAAGTCGTGTTGCCGTTCGCGTAGCCGCCCGGGAGCGCGATCGTCGAATCCTGCTCGATGCGCGCTAGGCGACCCGCGCCGACGTCGAAGATCGGGTCGAGCACCGCCTGCACGTACTGGTTGCTCGCATCCCGCTCGTCGGCGATGGCCTGGTTGCGCAGGGCGCTCGTCAGGGCGCTGCCGAGCACGAGCGCGCCGACCACGAGGATCGCTGCGCTCGCGAGGAGGAACACGCGCAGGAGCGTGAGGGAGCGGTCAGAGGCCGCCCAGCCGAAAGGGGGGTTCTTCATAGACGCCGCAGTTCAGGAAAGAGCGTTGACAGAGAGAGCCGCAGAGCTCTTGCGCCGCAGTCTAAGCGATTTTGCGGGGGAAATCTACAATCGCCTGCGTGGATCTCGACGTCGTCTTCCTCGGAACCTCTGCTTCGGCTCCTACCGCGCGCCGCGGCGTGGCCGCCACGCTCGTCCGCCGCGGGGGCGAGCGCCTGCTCTTCGACTGCGGCGAGGGGACGCAGCGGCAGCTCCTGCGCTCGAGCGTCGGGCTGCTCGATCTGCGCGAGGTCTTCCTCACGCACTACCACGCCGATCACTTCCTCGGTCTGCCCGGGATGCTGAAGACCTTCGCCCTGCGCGGGCGCGAGGCGCCGCTCACCGTCTACGGCCCGCGCGGGCTCGACGACCTGTTCGGGAGCCTGCGCCGGATCTTCGGCAAGCTGACCTACGAGCTGGAGCTGGTCGAGCTCGAGCCGGGGGAGGAGCTCGCGCGCGAGGACTACTCCCTGCTGCCCTTCTCTGTCCCGCACGTGAGGGAGTCACTCGGCTACGCGCTCATCGAGCGCGAGCGTCCCGGGCGCTTCGACGCGACGCTCGCCGACGAGCTCGGCGTCCCGTTCGGGCCGCAGCGGGGCGCGCTCCAGCGCGGTGAGGCGGTCACGCTCGCGGACGGGCGCACCATCGACCCGGCACAGCTCGTCGGCGAGGCGCGGGCAGGCCGCACGCTCGTCCTGACCGGCGACACCGCGCCGAGCGAGGCGGTCGCCG
>JAWVDX010000371.1:0-3068 GCA_033857015.1 Gaiellaceae bacterium | reverse complement strand
CCGTGCTGCCACAGACGGGCGATCTCGGCGTATCCGCCTTCGTCCGACGTCAGCGGGAGGTCGAGGAACGACAGGCGGAGGAACAGCGCGCCGCCGAGCGCAAGCGCGAGCGCAACTGGGGCCCGGCGCGTCCAGACATCGGCCCAGCCCGGCGCCTGCTCGTCCTCGCGGCGATCCTCACCGGCGCCGCGGTCTGCACCTGGCGCTTCGGGTTCCACTGGACGCCCGACCGCGCGCTCATCGTCTTCCTGCCCGCGGCGATCGTGCTCGGACGGACTCGGCGTTACGTGATCGATTTCTTGCCTTTCGCCGTGCTGCTCTTCGCGTACGCGGAGTTTCGCGGATTGGCGCACGTCATCCGGCCCCATCCGTACTACATGCCGCAAATCGAAGCCGAGCGCTTCCTCTTCTTCGGCCACGTCCCGGCCTCGGAGCTGCAGCACTGGCTCTGGAAGGGATCCAACCACTGGTGGGACACGTTCGCCCAGCAGTGCCTCAAGATCCACTTCGTCGTGCCGCCGGTGCTCGGCTTCGCGCTCTGGCTGCGCCGGCGCGCGCTCTTCTACCGCTTCGCCGCGACGATGCTCCTGCTCTCGTTCGCCGGCGCGCTCCTGTTCCTGCTCTTCCCGGCCGCGCCGCCGTGGGCCGCCCACGGGCGCGGGTTCATCTACGCGCAGCTGCTCCCGCCGATGAAGTACGGGCCGCCGCTGCCGGTGTCCGGAACGGCGAACGGCGGCGGCCACTGGTCCTTCGCGAGCCTCATCCCGGGGAATCCGTACGCGGCGATCCCGTCGCTGCACGGGGGCTACGCGTTCCTGGTCTTCCTCTTCGTCGCGACGCTCGCCTGGAAGCGCAACGGCTGGCGGCGCTGGCTCACGGTCGGGCTGGCCGCGCTCTACCCGTTGGGCCAGTCGTTCGCGGTCATCTACACGGGCAACCACTACGTCGTCGATCTCCTGATCGGCTTCGCCCTGGCGGGCGGCGCGCTCTGGCTCGTGCAGCGCGTGTGGCGACGGTACGGCCTGCCTGAGTGACCCGCAGCCGCTTCGTCGACGGCTCGCTCCTCGCAGCCCTCTTCTGCGTCACGTTCGAGAAGCTGAGCTGGAACGTCGCGGGCAACGTCGAGCTGGCGGACATCCTGACGCTCGTCTTCCTCGGCGCCTTCGCGGCCGAGCGGCTCCGCCAGCGGGACGGGCGCTTTCCCACGACGGTGGCTGTCCTCCTCGGCTTCTTCGCCGTCTTCCTGCTCGTCTACCTGGCCGGCTACTTCAACATGGAGACGACCGACGCGGTCGCGCAGTTCACGAAGGGCCTCGGCAAGTTCTGCTTGCACTTCGCCCTGCTGGCCTGCGGCGTGGCAACGCTCTACCGGCGCGGCGAGCGTGCATACTGGCGCGCGCTCGGCTGGTTCACGGCCGGCCTCGTCGCGAACGGGGTCTACGGGATCGTCCAGCTCGTCGCCGCGCGCGGGGGTGTGAACCTCGACCACCTGCTGATCACGCCGCTCACGGGCACGGCCAGCGCGATCAACAAGTACGGAGCGGTCAACGACACGGCGGTGAACCGCACGAACGCGCTCACTGGCGACCCGAACCACCTCGGGATCATGCTCGCCGTCCCGCTGCTGCTGCTCCTGCCGATCTTCCTGCGGCTCGAGAAGGGGAACCGCTGGCGCAACCCGCTCGGGCTCGTGCTCGCGTTCCTCCTGCTCGTCGACGTGACGACGCTCTCGCGCAGCGGGGCGCTCGGGCTGATCGCCGGCGGGCTCGTGCTCGCGCTGCCCTACCGGCACGAGATCTTCTCCGCGCGCTTCTTCGCCATGGTCGGCGCGGTCACGCTGCTGCTGGCCGCGTACACCGTCACGCACCGGCACTACGTCGAGGTCGTCGTGAAGTCGCGCATCCAGACCGGCGGCTCGTCGACCAGCCCGCATACGGCCGTCTACGCGTTCATCCCGAAGATCCTCCACATGCATCCGCTGCTCGGGCTCGGGTTGAACAACTTCTCGGTCTACTACCGCTTCGCCACGGGGAAGACGGACTGGGGCCCGCACTCGTTTTACGTCGCGCTGATCGTGGAGACGGGCCTCATCGGGACGCTGCTCTTCGCGCTCTTCCTCTGGTACGTGTTCCGCCGGGTCGGCGCGGTGCGCCGGATCGGGCGCGCGCTGGCCCGCGCAGGTGACCCGCTGGCCGCGCGGGTGAGCCCGCTCGGGTGGGGGCTGACTGCGGCCCTCGTCGGGACGATGGCCGCGAACGCCTTCTACCTGACCATGTCCTTCTACTATTTCTACGCGCTGCTGATGCTCGCGCTCGCCGCGCCGCTCGTGTTCGGGCAGCGACTCCGGGGCGATCCGCCGGGCTGAGCTACCCTGGGCGCCGTGGGGTCGCGGTTCCGCCAGTTGCTGGGCTTTTCTGCGTGCGCGCTCGCGGCGGCGACCGTGCTCGCCGTCTCGGCTCCCGCGGACGGAACGACCGTCAAGGCCGACTTCAAGGCCATCACCAAGGGGCTCGACGCCGCTGTCGCGCGCGGCGACCTCGACTCGGACACCGCCACGCAATACCGCGTCGACACGCTCGACGCCCTCGCCGTGATCGAGCGCATCCCGCCGGGCCGGGCGCGCGAGCTCCAGTTCGTGCTGCACGAGGTGGCCGTGCAAGCGAAGCGGTACGACGCACCGCGGGCGCTCGCGCTCTTCTCGATGCTGGCGGAGAACGCCTTCTACTTCGCGGACCACCCGCTCCCGACCTCGCGCATCGACGTGGCCGACCAGGATGGCGTGGTCTACCGCTCCTTCCCGGGTCAGGGGCTCCAGTTTCATCCGCTCGCCAGCTTCGGGGCACTGAACTCGGCCGTCGCGGCGAAGAAGCTGGAGAAGGTCACCACGCTCTCGGCGGCGCTGGTCGCGCGCGGCGAGCCGGCACCGCTCGGGACGGTGCGCTACGAGTACTGGTTCCCCTTCGGCGGCGGCAAGCCGCCGTGGGTGGCCGGGATGGCGCAGGCGGTCGCGGCGCAGTCGCTCGCGCGCGCCGCCGGGCTCGTCGACCCGACGCTGATGGAGCAGGCCC
>JAWVDX010000370.1:0-7801 GCA_033857015.1 Gaiellaceae bacterium | reverse complement strand
GTGCGCTGCACCGCCCAGAAGCCCATCACCGCGCCGACGAGCATCATCCCCTCGACGCCGAGGTTGAGGACCCCTGCGCGCTCGGTCAGCAGCTCGCCGAGCGCCGCGTACAGCAGCGGCGTGCCGTAGGTGACCGCGGACGCGAGCACCACCACGAGCACCGAGTTGTTGATCACGACGCCGCTTCCGCCGCCTGCACGCGGCGCGGGATCCGCAGCCGGTAGCGGATCAGGAGCTCCCCGCCGAGGGCGCAGAACAGGATCAGGCCCTGCATCACGCCGACGAGCCCGGACGGGAAGTCGACGCCCTGCAAGGTGTAGCCCGCGTTCTGCAGCGCGCCGATCAGGAACGCGACGAGGCAGACGGCGAACGGGTTGTACCGCGCGAGCGCGGCGATCACGATCCCCGTGTAGCCGTAGCCGGCCCCGGTCAGGCCGGTCGGGTCAAGCGTGTGGCGGATATCCCCGTCCTGGCTCGCCCCGCCGATCCCCGCGATCGCGCCCGAGAGCGCCATCACCGCGAGGATCTTCCGCCGCGTGCGCATCCCCGCGTACGACGCGGCCCGTGGCGAGTCGCCGATCACCTGCACCTCGAACCCGAAGCGCGTCCGCGTGTAGAGCACCCACACGAGCGCCGCGACGACGACGCCGACCAGCAGGCCCAGCGGGAAGTAGAGCGACCCGACGTGCGTCACCGGCCAGCTCGCCGCGTCCGGCAGCGGCTTCCCCTGCGGGAACACCTTGGCGGTCGCGCTCGACGTGTCGCGCCAGTACGACTGCGAGTCGAAGATCAGGTAGTTCACGACCAGCGCCGCGACGTAGTTCAGCATCAGCGAGGTGATGATCTCGTTCGTCGAGAAGAACGCCCGCAGGATCGCCGGGATCAGGGCGAGCGCCGCGCCGCCCGCCGCGCCGGCGGCGATCATCGCGGGCACCGACAGCCAGCCCGAGTGATTACCGAGCGCGATCCCCGCGCCGGCGCCCACGATCGCACCGGCGTAGAGCTGACCCTCCCCGCCGATGTTGAACAGCTGCATGCGGAAGGCCACGGCGGCGCAGAGACCGGTGAAGAGCAGCGGCGTCGCCGAGATGAGCGAGTCGTTCAGCGCCTGGCGCCCGAGGAACGCCGAGCGGAACAGCCGGTCGAAGGTGTGGAGCGGCGGGTGGCCCGTGAGCAGGAGGACGACCGTCATCAGTGCGAACGCGACGACGACCGAGCCGACCGGCACCGCCACGAGCAGCCACTTCGGCTGGGCGAGGCGGCGCTCGACCCGGATCATGCGCGCTCGCCTCCGGCCATCAGCAGCCCGATCTCCTCCACCGTGGCGCTCGCCGCGTCGAGCTCTCCGACGATCGCGCCCTCGTAGAGCACCGCGATCCGGTCGGCGAGCGCGAGGATCTCGTCCAGGTCCTCCGAGATGAACAGGACGGCGACGCCGTTCGACGCGGCCTCCCGCAGGTACCGGTGCACGGTCTCGATCGCGGCGACGTCGAGCCCGCGCGTCGGCGAGGCGATCACGAGCACCCGCGGCTTGCCCTCGAACTCGCGGGCGATCACGACCTTCTGCAGGTTCCCCCCGGAGAGGCGGCGCGCCGGCAGGTCGGGCCCTCCGCCGCGCACGTCGTAGCGCGTGATCAGCTGCGCGGCGTACGCGCGGATCGTGCGCAGGCGCAGCAGCGGCCCCTTGGCGACGCTGCGGCCGCGGTACGACTTGAGGATGACGTTCGAGGCGATCGAGAGCGACGGCGCGACGCCGGTGTGCAGCCGGTCCTCCGGGACGTGCGCGACGCCCGCGAGGATCGCCTCCCGCGCGTCGCCGCCGCGCAGCAGCTTGCCGCCCACGGTGATCGTCCCCCGCGTCGGCGGCCGCATCCCCGTCACGGTCTCGGCCAGCTCGCGCTGCCCGTTCCCCGCGACGCCGGCGATGGCGACGATCTCTCCCGCGCAGACTCGCAGCGACACCCCGCAGAGGGTCTCGCGGCCCCGGTCACCGGCGGCCCAGAGGCCGTCCGTCTCGAGCACCGGCGCGCCGACCTCGCCCGTGCGGGGAATGCGCTCCGCCAGGTTCACCTCGCGCCCGACCATCAGCGCGGCGAGCGAGCGCGGCGTCGCGCTCTTCGTCTCGACCGTCTCGACGTTCCTCCCTCCGCGCAGGATCGTGACGCGATCCGAGACCGCCTTCACCTCGTGCAGCTTGTGGGAGATGAAGATGATCGTCCGCCCCTCGTCCGCCATGACGCGCAGCGTCTCGAAGAGCGAGTCCGCCTCCTGCGGCATGAGCACCGCGGTCGGCTCGTCCAGAATGAGGATGCGCGCCTCGCGGTACAGCGCCTTCAGGATCTCCACGCGCTGCTGCTCGCCGAGCGAGAGCTGCCAGATCCGTGCGCGCGGGTCGACCGGGATGCGGTAGCGCTCGCCGAGCTCCTTGACGCGGCGCTCGATGCGCCGCGGATGGACGAGGAGCTTCTTGCCCTCGCCGCGGTGGTCGCCGAGCAGCACGTTCTCCGCGACGGTGAACGGCGAGACGAGCCGGAAGTGCTGGTGCACCATGCAGATGCCGGCGTCGAGCGCCGCGCGCGGCGAATGGAACGCGACGGGCTCGCCCCGGAGCAGGATCTCGCCCTCGTCGGGCCGGTAGAGCCCCGTCAGGATGTTCGCGAGGGTCGACTTGCCGGCGCCGTTCTCGCCGAGGAGCGCGTGCACCTCCCCCTCGGCCGCCTCGAAGCGCACGCTGTCGTTTGCGACCACGCCGGGGAACCGCTTCGTGATCCCCCGGAGTTCGACGGCGGTTGGCATGAAGGAGGGCGGGCGAGACGCTCGTCTCGCCCGCCCCGTGAGCGCTAGCCCTTCGGGCTCCCGATGACGCCCTTCACCAGGTAGTCCATCGACATGAGCTCGCCCAGCGATGCGCGGCTCCCTGCCTTGATGCGCAGCTTGCCCTTCTGGTCGTAGATCGGGCCGCTGAACTCGTTCCACTTACCGCTGACGATCAGCGCCCGCTGCTTCGCGATGAGCTTCTTCGTCGCGGCCGAGACACCCTTGCCGTACGGGGCGAGGAGGGTGAACCCGTCCTTGATGCTGCCGTAGTAGCTGCCGGTCTTCCAGGTTCCGTTCATCGCCGCGGCCGTCCGCTTGACGTAGTACGGGCCCCAGTTGTAGACGGCTGCGGTCAGCCACGACTGCGGCGCGAACTTCTTCGCGTTCGAGTCGTATCCGACCCACGGGACGCCTGCCGACTCGGCGTACTGGCCGGCCGCCGGGCTGTCGACGTTCTGCCCGATCACGTCGGCGCCTGCGGAGTGGAGGCTCTCGGCCGCCTTCTTCTCCTTGTCGGGCGCGAACCAGGAGTTCGTCCAGACGATCTTCACCTTCGCGCCCGGATGCGCCTTCTGCACGCCCAGCGCAAACGCGTTCGTGTGCCGGATCACCTCGGGGATCGGGAACGGGACGACGTAGCCGACCGTGCCGTTCGTCGTGGCCGCACCGGCGGCGATGCCAGAGAGGTAGATCGCGTCCTCGCCGGCGCCGTAGTACACGGCCATGTTCTTCGACGTGAGGTAGCCGGTCGCCATCTCGAACTTGACGTCGGGATGCTTCTTCGCCGCTGCGACCATCGCGGGCTGGTAGCCGAAGGAGGTGGCGAAGATGATCTTGTTCCCGTCGCGAATCAGGCTCTCGATCACCTGGGCCGTCTGCGGGCCCTCGGTGACGTTCTCCTTGTAGGTCGTCACGACCTTCGACCCGAGCGCCTTCTGGACTGCGAGGCGACCCTTGTCGTGGGCCTGCGACCAGCCGCCGTCGTTGTGCGGGCCGACGTAGATCCAGGCCGCCTTGAAGGCGGCGTTGGACTTCGCCGCGCCGGTTGTGGCACCGGCGCTGAGCGCGACGGCGACAGCTGTCATCACGACCAGAAGCGCGGCCAGCGCAAGTTTCATCTTGATCAATGTGTTCCTCTCCTTGGAGCAGCGGTTGCGCTGGGGAGGAACGAATCTAGCCGACCGACCGACCCGGTTCTAGAGGGAACCGGGAACTGCCTGCACAACGGGATCTTCGGCACTCCAGGGGAAGGAGATCCAGCGGTCGGTGCGCCGCCACGCGTACTCGCAGCGCACGGTCGAGCGGGGCTTCTCGTAGAGGACGGCGCAGCGAACCTCGGCGACCTTGCCCGCGCAGAACTCCTTCACGAGCTCGAGCGTGGCGCCCGTGTCGGCGACGTCGTCGGCGATGAGCACCTTGAAGTCGGCGAAGTCCACGAGGTCGGGGACGGGCGGGAGGATCATCGGGATGTCGAGCCGCTCGTCGACCCCGGTGTAGAACTCGACGTTCATCGTGAAGGTGTTCTTCACGCCCAGCGCGTACCCGATCGCACCAGCCACGAGGAGCCCGCCCCGGGCGATGCCGAGGATCATGTCGGGCCGGTAGTCGTCGTCGGCCACAGCCCGGGCGAGGTCGCGCGCACCGAGCCCGAGGTCGTCCCAGGTCATCACCTCTCGGTCGTCGCTCACGAGGCGAGCCTAACGATGGACGCCGCGAGCGCGGGAGAGGCTCCCTGTGCGAGCATCCTGCCGATGGCCCCGTCTGGCTTCCGTTCATGTCTCGAGGCGGTGCTCGGCGGCGCGTTCGGCGAGCTGCCTCCCGCACCGGACGGAGACGATGAGCTCGTCTTCTGGCGGCAGTGGCTCGCGCAGCGCAACCTCGGGCTCGTCGCGGTCGCCGATCCGCAGGGCTTCTCCTGGGCGGGCGACTGGATCGCGCTCCGCCGTGCCGAGGACGGCGGCTTGCACGCGGTGCTCATGTTCGGCGTCCCGTCGGGGCCGACTCTCGACCCGGATCAGGTCGGCGACGCGCCGATCGAGGAGGCCTACGTCGTCGCGCCGCTCGACATCCACCTCGACCGCCTGCAGCCCTACGGCACGGAGCCCGGCGAAGGCGTGGTCGCGGCGCTCCTCGTCGCGCCCGAGGCGGAAGCGCCGATGACCCGTGTCGAGACAGCGCAGGCGCTCGCGGGCCGCGGGCTCGAAGGCGATCGCTACGCCCTCGAGCGGGGCACCTTCAGCAAGAGCGCCGGCAAGGGCTACGACCTGACGCTCGTCAGCGCCGAGGCGCTCGACCAGCTCGAGCGTGAGGGGATCCCGCTCTCCTGGGAGGAGGCGCGGCGCAACGTCGTGACGCGCGGCATCGATCTCAACGCCCTCGTCGGCAAGCGCTTCACGATCGGCTCGGTCACCTGCTACGCGCAGCGGCTCGACGAGCCGTGCGTCCATCTCGAGCGCCTGTCACGGCCCGGCATCCTCCGCGGGCTGGTGCACCGCTCGGGCATTCGCGTCGACATCCTCGACGACGGGACGATCGCGGTCGGTGACAGGATCGTCGCCGCATGAGCGCGTTCGCCGACCTCGGACAGACCCAGGCGCTGCAGGTCTGGGAGGGCGTCCACGGCCGCGTCGTCGAGGGCGAGCGGATCACCCTCGTGCTCGTCGAGCTCGACCCCGGCGCGCACGTGCCGAGCCACAGTCACGCGAACGAGCAGCTCGGGATCCTCCTCGAAGGCAGCGCCGAGTTCACCGTCGGCGAGGAGCGGCGCACGATCCGGCCCGGTGGGAGCTGGCGGATCCTCGGCGACGTCCCGCACGAGGTGCGCGCCGGACCCCAGGGCGCGGTGCTCGTCGAGAGCTTCTCGCCGATCCGCTCCGACTGGGCCGGCCTCGGGCCGAGCGCCGCGGAGCAGCGTTGGCCGCGCTGAAGGACATCGTCGACCGCATCCTCGAGCTCGGCCCCACGGACAGGCGCGTCATCGTTGCGATCTCCGGAGTCGACGCCGCCGGGAAGTCCACGCTCACCGCGCTGTTGACCGACGAGCTGCGCGGCCACGGCGTGCCCGTCCTCGTGATCCCCTGCGACGAGCTCACCCGCCCGCGCAGCGTCCGCTTCCTCGAGCCGGACGAAGGGCTCGCCTACTACCGCGACTCGTACGAGTACGGCGAACTGTTCGCGCACGTCCTCCCGGCGATGCGCGCCGGTGCGACCGAGGTGACGTTGCAGGTCGCCGACTGGGAGGCGGACGGCTGGCAGGAGGAGACGCTCCGCCTCGAGCCCGGCGGCGTCGTTCTCGTCGAGGGCTGCTTCCTGCTCACGCCCGAGCGCGCTCCCGCCTTCGACCTCCGGCTGTGGATCGACCTCCCCGTCGACGCCGCGATCGGGCGCGCCCTCGGCCGCCAGCGCGACCTCGACAACATGGGCGGGCCCGATGGAGTGCGCGAGCGCTACACGAACCGCTATCTCCCCGGTCAGCAGCTGCATCTCGACCTGGACAGGCCGCGCGAGCGGGCCGATCTCCTCGTCGATCCGGCTCTGACCCGCCCTTGATCTTCACCTAGGTAGGATCCTTAACGTGATTCCGCGCCCCGAGCAGCTGCGCAGCACCGGCCGCGACGCGGTGCTCCGCCCGAACAGCGCGATCGCCGCCGACCCCGAGCTCCACGGAGTCGCCCGCTTCCTGCGGCGGAGCCTGCAAGCCGGCACCGGGTGGGAGCTGCCGTTTGCCGACACCGGCGACATCCGCCTGCGCCTCGCCGACGACCTCGGCCCCGAGGGCTACCGCCTCACCGCGAGCCCCGACGGCGTCGAGATCGCCGCAGCCACCCCGGCAGGAGCGTTCTACGGCGTGCAGACGCTGCGCCTCCTGCTCCCGCCGGAGACGCTGCGCGCCGCGCCGGTCCGCGTCCCGGACAGCCTCGCCGTCCCCGGCCTCGAGATCGTCGACGCGCCCCGCTTCCGCTGGCGCGGCCAGCACATGGACGTGTCCCGCCACTTCATGCCGCTCCCCTGGCTGAAGCGCCTCGTCGACCTGCTGGCGCTGCACAAGCTGAACACGCTCCACCTGCACCTGACCGACGACCAGGGCTGGCGCCTGCAGATCGACAGGTACCCGCGCCTCACCGAGGTCGGCGCCTGGCGGCGCGAGAGCCCGCTCGGCTACTACAGCGAGGGCATCCAGGACGGCCGCCCGCACGGCGGCTTCTACGCCAAGGACGACATGCGCGAGCTCGTCGCCTACGCGGCGGAGCGCTTCGTCACCGTCGTCCCCGAGATCGAGCTCCCCGGCCACTCGCAGGCGCAGATCGCCGCCTACCCGGAGCTCGGCAACACCGACGACACGGTCGAGCCCTGGACGAGCTGGGGCATCAACGACCACATCGTCAACCCCGAGGAGTCGACGGTGCAGTTCTACAAAGACGTGCTCGACGAGGTGCTGGAGGTCTTCCCGAGCCGCTACATCCACATCGGCGGCGACGAGGCCCCGAAGACGGAGTGGCGCGCCAGCGAGCGCGCCCAGGAGCTGATGCGCGAGCGCGGCCTGGCGAACGAGGAGGAGCTCCAGAGCTGGTTCGTGACGCAGATCGGCGCCTACCTCGAGAGCAAGGGGCGGATCATGGTCGGCTGGGACGAGATCCTCGAGGGCGGGCTCGCGCCGGGCGCCGTGGTGATGTCGTGGCGCGGCGAGGAGGGCGGTGTCGCGGCGGCGAGCGCGGGCCACGACGTGATCATCGGTCCCGAGGCGTTCGTCTACCTCGACTACTACCAGGCGCCGAGCGACTCCGGGGAGCCGCTCGCGATCCATCCGGAGAAGTACACCGACCTCGCCAAGGTGTACGCGTACGAGCCGCTGCCGGCGGCGCTCACGGAGGAGCAGCGCGGTCACGTCCTCGGCTCGCAGGGGCAGCTCTGGACGGAGTACGTCGCCACGCCGGAGCACGCTGAGTACATGCTTTTCCCCCGCTTGTGCGCGATTGCGGAGGTC
>JAWVDX010000369.1:0-6864 GCA_033857015.1 Gaiellaceae bacterium | reverse complement strand
CCGGTCGTACTCCGCGTCGCTGACCTCGGGCTCGTCGAGGACGTGGTAGGCGTGGAGGTGCCCCTCGATCTCGCGGCGAAGCTCGGCGATGCGCTGCTCGGCGTCCATGCGCCGAAATCTATCGGTGCATAGGCTCTCCGCCATGGACAAAGGCTGGGTGCAGCGGATCGAGCGCGAGACCGGGCTCCCCGGCCTCGTCGACACGCTCGCGGAGCGACTAGCGCCGACTGACCTGCGCTCGCTCCTGCTCGAGGTGCAGCGCCGCCGTGCCGAGGTGCGGACGCCGGCGGAGCTACTCCGCCAGTACACGACCGACCGCTTCGTGCAGCCGGCGCCAGGCGACCCGCTGCGCTCGCTGGCGATCGAGCAGCTGGCGTTCGCGCTGCTCCCCACCGGCTACGAGGCGCTCGACGTGGCGCCCGTCGCGCCGCTCGGGACGAGCTCGTGCTCGGCACCGTCCAGCAGAACTCCGTCGTCTCGACGACACGCGGCACAGAGGTTGCAAGCGACACGACCGCTGCGCTGACCCTCGAGTGCGCACGCCGTCGCCGTCGCAGCACCCACCCGGGGACAGGCCCGGGCCTGTCCCCGGGACATGTCCGTTTGGCCGCGGCACAGCGCGTGACGCGGGCCCAGCCGTTCGACCAGCCGCGCTTCCAGCCGCACTTCCGCCTCTTCGCGCTCTGCGCCTCCGGCCGGGACGCGGGCAACGGCGACTTCGAGGCGGAGACGCTCGTCGAGCAGATCGCCTTCTACGTACGCCTACTCACGGAGCTCGGTCGAGGCCCGCTCTCGATCGAGTCGGTGCGCGTCGACGTCACCGACCTCGGGGACGGCGGCTTCGCGGCGCTCCTCGACGAGCGCGTCGCCCCGGCGCTGCGCGCCGCCTTCCCGGGTCTCCACGTCGCCGCGGCACCCGAGCACGAGGCCCGACGGAGCTACTACGAGCGGGTCTGCTTCCGCGTCTGGGCGACCAACGCGGAGCACGACGTCCCGATCGTGGACGGCGGCTTCACCGACTGGACGCAGCGCCTCCTCGCCGACCGGAAGGAGCGCCTGCTCACGAGCGGCACCGGCACCCAGCTGCTCGCGGAGCTCTTCTAGAGCAGCGCAAGCAGCTCGTCCGCGGTGTGCGCGACGCCGTCCGGCTGCGCCGCGAGCGTCTGCGCCACCGGGAAGAGCCCGCCCCACGTGACGGCGATCGCATGCACGCCCGCCGCGCGCGCCGCCTCGACGTCGACCGGCGCATCGCCGACGTAGACCGCCTCCGCGGGCGCTGCGCCCAGCGCTTCGAGCGCGTGCAGCAGCGGCAGCGGGTCAGGCTTGTGGCGCGCAACGTCGTCGGCGCCGACGATCGCCGCGAAGAGTGGCGCAAGGGGCAGCGTCGCGAGCGCCAGCTCGACAGTCGCACGGCGCTTCGACGTCACGATCGCGAGCCGCCGTCCCTCGCCGTGCAGCGTCTCGAGCAGCGCCAGCATCCCCGGGAAGAGCTCGAGGCCCGCATGCAGCTCGGCGTTGCGCACGCGGTAGATGCGGGCGAGCTCCTCCACACGCGTTGCGTCGACCGCCCGCATCTGCGTCTCGAGGTCGCCCAGGCGGTAGAGCTCCGGCAGCCGCGCTGGATCGAGCTCCAGCCCGATCGTGTCGAACACGTGCTGGAAGCTGGCGCGGATCATCGCCGCGGAGTCGACGATCGTCCCGTCGAAGTCGAAGAGCACCACCGGGAAGCGCATCCCTTCGATCCTACGTATGCTCGAGCCGTGCGCTACGAGCTGCGCTTCGCGCTCGAGCGGTTCCGCGCCCGCGGGCTGCGCGGCGTCGTCCACGGGGTGAGGCGCTACGGCCGCGACTTCCTCGCTGCGCGCCGTCTGATACATGCGGCGAAGCCAGGGCCCGACGACGTCGAGGCGGTGGTCCGGTTCGCCTACACCACCAGCGAGGGGCTCATCGCACCCGGCCAGATCAGGGCGAGCTGCTTCGCCTGGCTGAGCTCGTCAAGGAGCGCCGTCCGCAGGTCGTGGTGGAGATCGGAACCGCCAACGGAGGCACGCTGTTCTGCTTTGCACGGCTCTCGGCGCCGCAGGCCTTGCTCGTCAGCATCGACCTCCCTGGCGGGGTTCACGGGGGCGGCTATCCGGTGTGGAAGCGCGCGCTGTACCGGTCGTTCGCCCGCGAGGGCCAACGGATCGAGCTCCTCCGGGGCGACTCGCATGCGCCGTCGATGCGCCGTCGCCTGGAGGGCTTGCTCGCCGGGCGCGCGATCGATCTCCTGCTCGTCGACGGCGACCACACCTACGAGGGCGTCCGTCGCGACTACGAGCTGTACGCGCCTCTCGTGCGCGCCGGCGGCCTTGTCGCCTTCCATGACATCCGCCGGCACCCTCCGGAGGCCGACTGTCACGTCGACCGCCTCTGGGCGGAGCTCCGAGGCGACGACGGCTGGGAGATTCTCGATGGCGATGCCGATTGGGCGGGGCTCGGCATCCTGCCGTGGCCGCGGCCCGTGCGAATCTGAGCGGAACGGCGCCAGGCAACGTCCGACCCGTCGCCCACGATGAGAGGCATGTGCATGGGGTGCAGATTGAGGGGTTACGTGCGAGCACAGGACGAACGGGGCCGCGAGCGCCGCCAGGCCTTCCACGAGGCGCTGAACGCCTCCCTGACCGCCCAGGGCATCCCTCGGCTGCCGCCGCAGACCCTGGGGCAGCTCCGGGCAGACATCGAGCGCTACGCACAGCTCAGAGCCGAGCTGGCAGCAGAGCGCCTGCGCCGCCGCTATCTGCTCGGCACCGCGCGCCTCCAGCAGCAGACGAGCGGCTGCAACCGCATGGCCCTCGAGCAAGCCGCCTAGCTAGAGTCCCGCCGTGGAGCGGCGGCAACTCGGAAAGACCGGCTTCGAGGTCGGGGTGATCGGCTTCGGCGCCTGGGCGATCGGTGGCTCCTGGGGGACCGTCGACGACGAGACGAGCATGGCCGCGCTGCACGCGGCGCTCGATGCCGGCGTCACGTTCTTCGACACCGCCGACGTCTACGGGGACGGGCACAGCGAGCGCCTGCTCGCCCGCCTGCGCCGCGAGCGGGACGAGCCCTTCGTCGTGGCGACGAAGATGGGCCGCCGCGCCCCGCTCGACGTCGCCGAGTACACGCCCGAGCACTTCGAGGCCTGGCTCGAGCGCAGCCGCGAGAACCTCGAGGTGGAGCGGATCGACCTCGTCCAGCTCCACTGCCCGCCCACAGAGGTGTACTACCGGCCGGAGATCTTCGCCGCGCTCGACGAGCTCGTGGACCGTGGCCTGATCGCGCACTATGGCGTCAGTGTCGAGCGCGTCGAGGAGGCGCTGAAGGCGATCGAATTCCCCGGCGTCGCGACGGTGCAGATCATCTTCAACGCGTTCCGCCAGCGTCCCGCGGAGCGCTTCCTCGCCGAGGCGCAGCGCCGCGACGTCGGTGTCATCGCGCGCGTGCCGCTCGCCTCGGGTCTGCTGACCGGGAAGCTGAGCCGCGCCACCGAGTTCGCTGCCGACGACCACCGCCGCTTCAACCGCCATGGCGAGTCGTTCGACGTCGGCGAGACCTTCTCCGGCGTCGACTACGAGACGGGCCTCGAGGTCGCCGAGGCGCTGAAGGAGCTCGTCCCCGAAGGCGCGACGCTCGCCCAGCTGGCGCTGCGCTGGATCCTCATGCACGAGGGTGTGACGACCGCGATCCCGGGCGCGAAGACGCCCGAGCAGGCGCACGCAAACGCCGCCGCCGGCTCCCTCCCACCGCTCGACGAGGCAACGATGGAGCGGATCCGCGAGCTGTACGACGAGCGGATCCGTCCGCTCGTGCACCAGCGCTGGTAGTCAGTACTCGACGCGCTCCAGGTAGAGACCCCAGGGCGGCGCCGTCGACCCCGCCTCGTCCCGCGGCGCGCCCTCGAGCAGGTGCGCCAGCTGCTCCGGCGTCTGCTCCACCATCGTCCCGACGAGCGTGCGCACCATGTGGCGCAGAAAGCTGTCTGCCGTGATCTCGAGCTCGAGCGCCTCACCGCGCCGGAACCAGGCGGCGCTCCTCACCTCGCGCACGAAGTCGGTGTGCGTCGTCTCGGTCGGCGTGAACGCGCGGAAGTCGTGCGCCCCGACGACGAGCTCCGCCGCGTCGGCGAGCGCCTCCTCGTCGAGCGGCCCGGGCCTCCACCAGGAGAAGCCGAGCTCGAACGGCGACGGCGTGGCGCGACGCCAGATCCGGTAGCGGTAGCTGCGCGACCTAGCGGAGAAGCGCGCGTGGAAGTCGGGAGCCGCCTCCTCCGCCGCCACGACGACGATCTCGTCGGGAAGCTCGGCGCTCAGCGCCCCTGCCGCCCGGGCGGGCGGCGCCCCTCCCTCGACCTCGACGCTCACGACCTGCCCGCGGGCGTGCACGCCCGTGTCTGTGCGGCCCGCAACGACGAGGCCGTCCCAGCGGGCGAAGACCTTGTCGCAGGCATCCCGGAGCGCCCCTTCGATCGTCGGCAGCCCCGGCTGCACGGCCCAGCCGTGGAAGGGCGTCCCGTCGTACTCGATGGTGAGCCTGAGCTTCACGTCAGGTCGACCTGACGCCTACTGTTAGGCGTTCCTGATGTTATGGCGCTTTGCGGAATGATTGCTACACTCTACTTGTGACCGAGCATCAGTTCCTGCTGCAGCGGATCCAGCCGGCCATGGTCGGGCTGATCGACGGCTCGCTCTCGACGCTGGCGCCGATCTTCGGGATCGCGCTCGCCACACACAACCCGCGCAACGCCTTCGTGGCCGGCCTCGTGACCGCGATCGGCGCGGGAGTCAGCATGGGCTTCTCCGAGGCGCTCTCCGACACGGGTGAGCTGACCGGGCGTGGCTCGCCCATCATGCGTGGCGTGATCACCGGCTCGGGCACGTTCTTCGGCGGAATCCTGCACACCCTCCCGTTCCTCTACAACAACTACCACGTCGCGCTCATCCTGGCGGTCGTCGTCGTGGCCTTCGAGCTCATCGGGCTCGCGCTGCTGCGCTGGCGCTTCTTCGAGGACAGCTTCATCCGCGCCCTCGGGATCGTCACCGGCGCCGGCATCATCATCGCCTCCGTCAGCGCCGTGCTCGGCAGCGCGCTCGGCAGCGGTTAAGCGGCCGGGACGACGCGCAGCGTCAGTCCCTCGACCGCCTCGACCACCACGTCGTCGCCGACGTGCGTGTCCGGCTCGCTGACGGCCTGCCAGCGCTCGCCCTTGACGCTGACCTGACCGACCGGGGCGCAGTCCACGATCACGCGCGCATGCGCGCCGATCAGCGCCTCCGCCCCGACCTGAGCGCGCCGCCGCTGCGTCCACTTGATCCCGATCCACCCCTCCGCGATCTCGATCAGCGCGCCGCCGACAACGGCAACGATCCCCCACGGAGCGGGGAGCACGAAGATCGCAAGCAGCAGGGCGACGACGAACGCCATTGGCTCTTACAGTGCCACGAGAAGGCCGCCGACATGGCGGCGGCCGACAAGGACTGTCACGGGCCGGCGAAAGTCGTCATGGCTGCGAAGCAGCCGGACTTTCGCCGGTTAATCGACGAGCTCGAGGTACGCCATCTCGGCGGCGTCGCCCTGACGCGGGCCGATCTTGATGACTCGCGTGTAGCCGCCGGGACGGTCGGCGAAGCGCGGAGCCACCTCGTCGAAGAGCTTCGTGACGATCTCCTCCGTGGGCAGCTCGGCGAGCGCTTTGCGCCGGGCCGCCAGGTCACCGCGGCGGCCGAGCGTGATCAGCTGCTCGGCGATCGGCTTGACCGCCTTCGCCTTGGTGACCGTCGTCTTGATCCGGCCGTGCTCGATCAGCGCGCCCGCGAGGTTCGCATAGAGCGCCTTTCGATGGGCGGAGTCCCGCCCCAGCTTCTTGCCGGCCTTGTGGTGACGCATGGGACTACTCGTCTCCCCTGAGCTTGAGACCGTGCAGGGCCAGCGTCTCCTTGACCTCTTCGATCGACTTCTTGCCGAAGTTCGGGATCGCAGCGAGCTCGTTCTCGGACTTGCCGACGAGGTCGCCGATCGTCTCGATGCCGACCCGCTTGAGGCAATTGTAGGCGCGGACACCCAGCTCCTCGAGCTCCTCGATCGGGAAGTTCTCCATCCCGTGCGCAGTCGGCGCGTCTCCCGAGCCACTGGCGTCGCTGACCGCGACCGGCTCGCCGAAGCCCTCCATCTTCTCGAGATCGGTGAAGATCGCGAGCTGACGGATGAGGATCTCGGCCGCCTGCCCGATCGCGTCGCGCGGATCGAGCGAGCCGTCCGTCGTCACGTCGAGGCGGAGCTTGTCGTAGTCGGTGCGCTGACCCACGCGCGCGGCCTCGACGTCGTAGGAGACGCGGCGAACCGGCGAGAAGATCGAGTCGATCGGGATGACCCCGATCGTGTGCTCCGGCCCGCGGTTGAGCTCCGCCGGGACGTAGCCGCGACCGCGACCGACCGTGATGGTCATCTCGAGCTTGCCCTTGTCGGACAGGTTCGCGATCTCGAGCTCCGGGTTGAGGATCTCGAGATCGGCCGGTGCCTGCAGATCTGCAGCGGTGACCGGGCCGGCGCCCTTCTTGGAGAGGCGCACCTCGATCTCGGGCGAGTCCCCGTGCAGGACGGAGATCAGGCTCTTGAGGTTGAGGATGATGTCGGTGACGTCCTCGCGGACGCCGGGGAGCGTCGTGAACTCGTGCGCGACCCCCTCGATCTTCACCGAGGTGACAGCAGCGCCCTCGAGAGACGAGAGCAGCACGCGGCGCAGCGAGTTGCCGAAGGTGTAGCCGAAGCCGCGATCGAGCGGCTCGATGACGAAGATCCCGCGGTTCTCGTTCACTTCCTCGTGAACGATGCGAGGCGTCTGGAAAT
>JAWVDX010000368.1:0-6869 GCA_033857015.1 Gaiellaceae bacterium | reverse complement strand
TCACGAAGCTGATCCACGAGCTGGAGCCGGACGTCCCGGTTGTCGAGGCGCTCGAGGAGATGGCGGCCCGCGCGGACGAGATGCTGCACGCCGCGATCGAGTCGTTCCGCTCGCGCGACCTCCCGCTGGCCCAGCGGCTCTCCGAGATGGACGAGCTGATCGACCGCGCGAACCGTCGGCTCGTGCGGCGCATCATCGAGCTCGGCGGCGACGAGGACGTGCGCGAGTGGGGGATGCGGATCATGCTCGTCTCGCGGTGCCTGGAGCGGATCGGCGACCACGCCGTCGACATCGGCGAGCAGGTCGCCTACCTCGTGACCGGCGAGTTCGCCGAGTTCACGGACGCCTCGCACCCCGTCGGGGAGGCGACCGCGTCCTGACGCTGCCCCGGCTCCCGCTCGGTTCGCAAGGCCTCGAGGTCTCGCGCCTCGGCCTCGGCTGCATGGGGATGTCCGCGTTCTACGAGACCGCGGAGGAGAGCGACGCGATCGCCACGATCCACCGCGCGCTCGAGCTGGGAGTGACGCTGCTCGACACGGCGGATATCTACGGGCCGTTCACGAACGAGGAGCTCGTCGGCAAGGCGATTCGCGGCCGCCGCGACGAGGTGCAGGTCGCGACCAAGTTCGGCTTCGCGCTCGCCGACGACGGCACGCGCGGCGGCGTCGACGGGAGCCCCGCCTACCTGCAGCGAGCCTGCGAGGCCTCGCTCCGCCGGCTCGGGATCGAGACGATCGACCTCTACTACCAGCACCGCGTCGATCCGGCCGTCCCGATCGAGGAGACCGTCGGCGCCATGGCGGAGCTCGTCGCAGCCGGCAAGGTGCGCTACCTCGGCCTCTCGGAGGCGTCCGCGCAGACGATCCGCCGGGCGCACGCGACCCACCCGATCACGGCGCTCCAGTCCGAGTACTCGCTCTGGACGCGTGACGTCGAGGTGGAGATCCTGCCGGCGCTGCGCGAGCTCGGCATCGGGCTCGTCCCGTACAGCCCGCTCGGGCGCGGCTTCCTCACGGGCCGCTTCCGCTTCGTCGACGATCTGGCGGCGGACGACTGGCGCCGGTCGAACCCGAGGTTCTCCGACGAGGCGCTGGCGGAGAACCGGCGCCTGCTCGAGCTGCTGGACGAGCTCGCCTTCGCGCGCGGTGTCACGACCGCTCAGGTCGCCCTCGCCTGGGTGCTCCACCAGGGCGACGACGTCGTCCCGATCCCGGGAACGAAGCAGCAGCGCTACCTCGAGCAGAACGTGGCGGCGCTCGACGTCGAGCTCACGGCGGACGAGCTGGCCCGGCTCGACGCGGCGTTCCCGCCGGGTGTGGCGGCAGGCGACCGCTACCCGGACATGTCGCTCGTCGACCGCTAGCGCGGTGAGCCGCAGAGCAGGCGCGGTCGTGTCTGGGAGGCGGTGCTCACCCTCGTGCCCGCTCGGCGCTGCCGCCGGGGCGCTGGCGTATCAGCTCATCCGCGGCGCGGAGACCGCGTAGGCCTCCAGCTCGCGGACGAGGGCCTCGACGCGCTCGCCGATCTCGTCGCGGATCGCCCGAACCTGCTCGAGCCCCTGGCCGTGCGGATCGGTGAGCTCCCAGTCGACGTAGCGCTTCCCGGGGACGTACGGGCAGGCATCGCCGCAGCCCATCGTGACCACGACGTCGGCCCACTCCGCCTGCGCGCGGTCGAGTGCGCGGGGAATCCGCCCCGCGAGATCGATGCCGAGCTCGGCCATCGCCTCGACGACCTCCGGGTGGACGTGTTGCGCAGGCGCACTGCCCGAGGACTGCGCTGCGTGCCGACCGGCGGCGGCCCGGTTGAAGAGCGCCTCCGCCATCTGCGAGCGCCCCGCGTTCTGCACGCAGACGAAGAGGACGTTGCTCACGACACGGCTTCGGCGACGGTCTCGCGTGCGACCGGCTCGAAGATGTAGCCGACGCCGAACCGTGTGTGGATGAAGCTGTGCTCCGTGTCGCCGCGGTCGATCTTGTCGCGCAGCCGCTTGATGCAGACGTCCACGGTGCGGTCGCGATGGCCCTGGCGGCGGCCCCAGATCCGTTGCAGCAGCTCGTCGCGCGAGACGACCCGGCCGCGCTGCAGCGCGAGCGCGTAGAGCACGCGGAACTCCGTGGGCGTGAGCTCGGCGCTCTGGCCGTTCACGTAGGCCTGGACGTGCGCCGGGTCGACGCGGAGCTCGTCCACCTCGATCGGGTCGCCGTCACGCCGCTCGGTGCTCGAGAGCCCGCGGCGCAGCGCCGCCTTCACGCGCGCGACGAGCTCCTTCATGGAGACGGGCTTGACGAGGTAGTCGTCGGCGCCGAGCTCGAGCGCGTGGACGCGGTCGTGCTCGCTGCCCCGCGCGCTGACGACGAGGATCGGCGTGCCGATCCCCTCGCCGCGAATCGTCTCGATCAGCTTCCAGCCGTCCAGCTCGGGCAGCATCAGGTCGAGGACGCAGACGTCCGGATAGTCGTAGCGGAGCCGGCGCAGCGCGAGCCGGCCGTTCCCGACGACCGAGGCATCGAAGCCGGCATCGCGCAGATGGTCGGCCATGCCCTCGGCGATCAGCTCGTCGTCTTCGACGATCAGCACTTTGGCCATGGGAAAAGAGTAGCCCCCGCCCGGCGGGAGAGGGTTTGCGCGCGGGTGACGTTCTGGTGTCGATGTGGTAACGGCGGGCCGGGGCTACCTGCGCCGGCAGCGCTTGCACGCACGCTCGCTGCGGCCGAACTCGTCGCTCAGGCCGATCGCGTCGCCGCAGCTGCGGCAGCGAATGCCTGTCTCCGTCCCGAATGTCGTGCCGATCAGGTGGGCGATCAGATTCATCGTCGCTCCTCTCGTCGTGGGTCGCTTCGACCGTAGCCGCGGCTTCATAACGGGTGGGTTACGGGGGCATGACGGGCTGGCGACGATCCCGTGGGCACGCGTTAAGCTCGGAGCCGTGCCCTTCGTCCCGCGGAACCCGCCGCCACCGCAACCTCTGGCGCGCGCGCCAGGGGACGTACGCGACGCCGCGCGCGTCCGCGCGCTCTTCGAGCGCAGCGAGCTGGCGATAGCGGTGCTCGACCGCAGCGGCGTCGTCGTCGCGACGAGCGCCCGCGCGCGCGAAGTCCTCCCCGGCATCGTGGTCGGCGAGCGGCTCCCGGACGACCTCCGCGAGCCGGTGTCGCGCGTCGCGGTCGACGGCGGCGAGACGCTCCTGCTCTTCGACCCGCGCCCGCTCGAGGCCTACGAGGAGCTGCGGGTCGGCTTCACGGCGGCGGTCTCGCACGAGCTGCGCACGCCGCTCGCGCGGCTCCTCGTCCTGCTGGAGAGCAGCGCGCGGACCGGGGCGGACGTCCCGGCGCTGCTGGAGCGGGCCCGCGGCGAGGTCGAGCAGATGCGCGAGCTCGTCGACGATCTCCTGTTCCTCAGCGAGCTGGAGACCGGCCGCGAGGTGGTGGCGCTCGGCGACGCGCACGCGCTGCCGGCCCTGCGCGCGGCGGCAGCGGAGCTGGCCGAGTCGGCCGACCGGGCCGGCGTGACTCTCGTGGTCGAGGGCGACGACGGCCTCCAGCTGCCGATGCGCCCGCGCATGCTGCGCATGATCGGCCAGAACCTGATGACGAACGCGATCCGCTACGCCGGGGTGGGCGCGACCTGCACGGTCGCGGTGCGCCGGACCGAAGCCGGCGTCGAGCTCGTCGTCGAGGACGACGGCGTCGGCGTCGCGCCGGAGCACCTGGGCCGGCTCTTCGAGCGCTTCTACCGCGCCGACCACGCACGCTCGCTGCGCGGCAGTGGCCTCGGTCTCGCGATCGTCAAGCACGTCGTCCTCGCCGCCGGCGGTCGCGTCACCGCCAGCCCCGGCGCCGAGGGCGGGCTCGCGATCCGCTGCAGCTTCCCGGTTCGCTGAGCCCCGGAACGACAGACGACCCCGGAAGCCTCGTTTCGCGGTCGAGGCACCGGGGTCGTCTTCTGCGCTTGAGCGCTCCCCAGCTGGGTGTGCGCCTGCGCTGCGGCTCTTCGAGGGTAGCCGGCGCAGGGAGGTCGTTGGGACACGATCTCGTGTCGGGAGTGCTACGAGCTTGTTACGCCGCTCCTAGGGTGAGCGCCCGCGAAGGCTGTCTCGTCGCCGCAGCGGCCTCGAGGTGGTTACGCCGTCGAACCCAGACTTAGTAACAGTCTGTTGCAATGGAGTGAGAGAGGGCCGCTCGGATTGCTCCGAACGGCCCTCTGCGCGACCCCCCCTTTCCGGCCCGCTCCGCCGAGCGGGCCGGTCCGACCGGCTAGCTGCAGCCGATCAGCCCGTGAACCCCCTGAAGATGGAGGTGAACTGGTAGGTGGACTGGGCTATCCCGGAGCAGGTCGGGCTCACCACGTTCGAGCAGCCGCCGTTGTCGCGGGCGATCGACCAGAAGCCGAGGTAGCCGATGTGGTTCGCGTTGGCCCAGTTCACGAGCTTCGTCCCGTCCGCGAGGCTGAAGACGGGGCCCGTGTCGTTCTTGCCGATCATCGGCGTGGCACCCAGCATCTTGTACCGGGCGGCACTCGAGATTCCCGGCCAGATCTGCGTCATCTGGTTGTAGACGCTCTGCTCCGCCATGATCACGTCGTCGCCCCAGTCGGCCTGCGTCTGGCCGAAGTCCATGACCATCGGGTTGACGATCGCGACGTTGACGCCGTTGGCGACCGCGTTGTTGAGGACGTCGACGCCGAGCGCCGGCGTCAGGCCGTAGTTCGAAGCCTGCACCATCAGCGTGTAGCTGACCGTGGTGCCGGGCCGCTCCCGCTGCACCTGGGCGAGCGCCTTGTTGACCATGTCCACGTTGATCGAGGCCTCGATGTCGATGTCGAGGTGCTTGATCCCGAGCGTGTCGATCACCTTCTCGTAGGCCGTGACGAGCGTGGCCTGGCTCGAGCAGGAGGTCTCCAGGTACGGCCCGGCAGCTCCGCCGAACGCGACGATGATGTCGCCGCCCGCGGCCTTCACCGCGTTGATCTGGCTCATGATGCTCGCGTCGTTGAGGGCGATCTGCGCGCCCCACTTCGGATCGCACCCGGCGCTGGAGCCGAGCACGAACGCGAGCGTGAACACCTTCTGCCCCGTGGCGCTCATCACGTCCTGGAGCAGCGGGTGCCCGAGGGTGATGTCCACGTACGGAGCGAAGAGCGGGTAGCTCCCGCCGCCGCTGCTCGCGCTCGTCGTCACGCTGAGCGTGTTGCTCGCGGCGGAGAGGTTCCCGGCCGCGTCGACCGCCCGCACCGTGTAGCTGTAGGTTGTGGAGGCGGCGAGCCCGGAGTCGGTGTAGCTCGTGCCCGACGGCGTGCCGACCTGGCCGCCGTTGCGATACACCCGATAGCCCGTGACACCCACGTTGTCGGTCGACGCGCCCCAGCTCAGCGCCACGCTGCTGCTCGTGTGGGACGGAGAGGTGAGGCTGGACGGCGCCGACGGTGGGGTCGTGTCGCCGCCCGTCTGCGGCGTCCCGTTGACGACCAGCTCGTAGAGCGAGTAGCCGTAGGCCGTCCCGCGGGTCGTGCCGTACATCCGGATGTAGCGGCCCGTCCCGGAGATCGCCAGGTCGTCGGTTCCGCCGTCACCGGTCGTGGTCGAGTAGATCGTCGTCCAGCTCGTCCCGTCCGGCGAGGTCTGGATCTGGTACGCCCGTCCGTAGGCGGCCTCCCAGGTCAGCGTCACGCGGCTGATCGCGTAGGTCTGGCCGAGGTCGACCCGCAGCCACTGCGGGTCGCTGAACGCGGACGACCAGCGCGTCGAGGCGTTCCCGTCGACCGCGTTCGAGGCCGGGAAGGTGGAGTTCTCGGTCGAGGACGCCGTCGCGGGCTTGTTCAGCGCGACGTTCGTGCTGGTTCCTGCGGAGGTCGTGACGCCGAGCGCGCTCGAGGCGGCCGAGACGTTGCCGGCCGCGTCGGTGGCCCGCACCGTGTAGCTGTAGGAGGTGGAAGCCGCGAGCCCGGAGTCGGTGTAGCTCGTCGAGGTGGACGTGCCGACCTGGGCGCCGTTGCGCAGCACCTGGTAGCCGGTCACGCCGACGTTGTCGGTCGCTGCCGTCCAGGAGAGCGAGACCGAGCTCGAGGTGTGCGAGGGCGAGCTGAGCCCGGTCGGCGCCGAGGGCGGGGTCGTGTCGCCACCGCCGCCCGAGCCCGTGACCTGGAGCGCCGAGACGGTGCCGTAGTTGGCTCCGCCGTTCATGTTGAACTGGACGTTCAGCTGCCCGTCCGAGACCGTCGTGGTGAACGTCCGGTCGCAGGCCGTGTATGCGCCGCACGCAGCGAAGATGTCGAACGCCGTGAGCACCTGGATCCCCTCGATCCTCACGTCGAACTTGCGCTGTCCGGCCGCGTTGGCCCAGTCCTCCAGCATCTTCAACGTCACGGAGTAGGTGCCGTTGGCGATGTCGATCCTGTAGCCCGTCCAGGCGCTGAACGTGTTCGCCGTCTGGTAGAGCGCCGGCGTCGTCGTCCCCGCGACGGCGTGCGTCGTCGAGGTCGTCCCGTAGCTCGTGTCGTAGCCCCAGGAGCCGGCGGCATACGCCTTGTCCGCCGCCCACCCGTTCCCCGACGGATCGGTATACGCCGGCCCGCCCGCGTTGATCCGCAGCGGGACCGGCGACGCAGCCGTCGCGCCCTGAATCACGTAAAGCCCCACGACGGCCGCCAGCGCGGCCAGCATGCGTGCCCTTCTCACAGTTCCCCCCTTGTTCGCCATGAGAACGACGCCGCGCCCGGAGAGACCCCGGGCGCGGCGCGCTTTGAGTTGTCCGTTACAGCCCGTTCACGACGGCGTTGAACAACGTCGCCGACGGGTCGTCGTCAAGCAGCGAGAACATCATCGCCCCGCCCAGGCCCTTCGACTTGATGTAGCTGTCCTTGGCCGCGAT
>JAWVDX010000367.1:0-3673 GCA_033857015.1 Gaiellaceae bacterium | reverse complement strand
CCTCGAGCACGCCGCGCGCTCCGAGCGCGGCAGCCGTCGACACGGCGAGCATCCGCCAGAGCGAGCCGATGCGGAGGTCGACGCCGCCGACGAGCCGGACGCAGTAGACGAGCGAGATCGATGCTGCCGCGACCACGGCGGCCGCGTTCGCGAGCGCCGCGCCGATCGCGTCGAAGCGCGGCACGAGGAGCGCAGCGGCAGAGACGTCGATCGTGGCGGCGACGACGCCGACGACGACGGGAAAGCGCATCCGCCGGTACCCGATGAGGAGCGCCTCGCTCGCCCCCGAGACCGGGATCAACGGGATCGACGATGCGAGCACCAGCAACACGGTGCCGGCACCGCGGTACTTGCGCCCGTAGACGAGCTCGATGGCCGCAGGCCCGAGCGCGAGCGCGCCTGCAGTGACCGGAACGGACATGAGCAGCAGCAGCCGGAGCGCCCTGCCGTACGCGAGGCGGATGCGATCGAACGCGCCCGCTCCGAAGAGCGTCGCGATCGTCGGGGACATCACCTGCTGGATCGCCGCCGGGATCGCGAGCAGCGCTGCGATCAGCGAGAACGCAACGGCATAGAACGCGATCTGCGTGTTGCTGCTCGAGCGGTCGAGGAAGAACACCTCCGAGCGTTGCGCCACGATCAGCTTGAGCACGTACGGGAGGGTCGAGGCGAGGCCGAACGTCACCATCGCCCTCGGAAGCGGCCCAAGGCCCACCCGCGGCGGTGCGTGCTCCTCCGCCAGCATCCGTCGCACCTGCACGGTCGCCATGACGAGCATGGACACGATCGATACGGCGAGGACGGCGAACATCCCGCTGATCCCGCCCCCGAGCACGAGCACGACGATCGTCGCAACGGCGGAGAGCGCGCCGTTCCTCAGCGAGATCATCGAGGCGACGCGGAACCGCCGGCCGCCGATGAGGACGGAGCCCACGAGCTTGTGCAGCGTGCCCGCGAAGACGGCGACCGCTGCGAGGTACCACGCGAGCTGCGGCGTGCGGCCGAGCAGCGCGACGACGATGAGCGCAGCGGCCCCCAGCACGCCGAGCAAGACGGCGATGAGCCAGATCCAGCCGACGAGGCGCGGCAGCTCTGCGCTGCGGCGTGCACCCATCGTCTCGGCGATATAGCGCGTCACCGCGGAGGAGAAGCCCCCGGCACAGATGCCCGTCACGCTCAGCACGACGAAGGCGATGAAGCTCTGGCGACCCATCCCGTCCGGCCCGAGGATCCGTGCGGCGAAGACGGAGATCATCATCGTGTACGCGAACGGGGCGATCTGGCTGCCGATCGTCCAGAACGTGCCCGTCAGCGTCGCCGCGCCGCTCGTGGAGCGTGCATGTTCGGCTGCGCCGGCCGGTGGTACGGCGAGCGGTGGCCCGTCGGTGGTCACGGGGGGAGCCTAGCCCCCTGCGCGGGCGCCACGTCGAGCCGGCTGGGAGGCCGGCTCGACGTGCGCGCGTGACGCTGCGCTAGCCGGAGGTGATCAGCTGCTGAACGGCGGGAGCGACAGGCTTCTGCGTGTTGTCGGTGCGCAGCCAGTTGTAGCTCCACGTGTCGTTCGACTTCAGGAAGAAGGAGTACGCCTTGGCGACCATGCCCGAGCTCTTGAAGGAGGAGTAAGCCTGCTTCGTGTAGGCGGCCTGGTTCGCCTCGCCCACAACGCCGGACTCCCAGCCGAACTCGGTGATCCAGACCTGCGGGTTCGGGTGGCCGTGCGCCTTGAAGTCGTTGTAGGCGCACTTGTAGCGGTCGAGATCCCAGGCACAGGGATTGGACGTCACCTGGGTCGGCGTGCGGCCCTCGACGTAGTTGTGCGTGGTCGGCAGGATCCGCGGGTCGTTCAGGAACCCGGTCGTGTCGGCCGCGAGCAGGTTCTTGCGCCAGGGGTAGCTGTTCGTCCCGTACGAGTCCGCGGAGACGAGGATCGTGGCGGTCGGCCAGACCGACCATGCCTCGGTGGCGAACGCCTTCACGAGGCCGAGGTAGGCGCTCGCGTTCGGGGTCGGCGCCCAGAAGCTCGAGAGCCACGGCTCGTTCCAGACCTCGATCACCTTCGGCGGGCTCGCCATCGTGCGCCACTGGTCGACCATCCGCTTCGCCCAGGTGCCGTAGTACTGCGGGAGCGGCGGCGTCTTGTCGCCCGCCCCGCCGTTCAGGTCGGCCCAGGGCTCGTAGTCGGCGATCGGGAGGACCTCGATGCCGTAGGTGCGGGCCGAGACGATCGTCGCAGCGCTCGGGTTGTCCATGCGTGCGTTCTTGATCCCGAGGCCGGCGAGCGGCGCGAAGTCGGTCGTGCGGTAGGCGTCGATGCCGACGAAGCTGCCGAAGCCGGTCGGGGCTGGGGCCGGCGCCGGAGCGCTGTTCGAGACCGTGACGGTGCTCGAGACCGTTGCCGTCGTCGCGTCGGTCGCGGTCGCGGTCGCCTTCAGGGTGTGCGAGCCGTTCGTGAGCGTCGTCGTGACGAGGATGCCGCCGTCGCCGTTGTACTCGTACGGAGCGATTGCCTCGGTGGTCTTGAGCACGCCGTCGATGAAGAATTCCACCTTGGAGGTCGTCTTGCCGCTCGTCGTGGCGTTCCAGGTGGTCGTTCCGGAGAGGGTTGCGCCGGAGGCGATGTTCGAGGTGACCGTGTACGTCGTCGGTGCCGGTGCAGGCGCAGCAGCCACGACGGCCGTCGCGGCACTCGTCCCGGAGGTGGAGCCGGCGCTGTTCGTTGCCGTCACGACGACGCGGAGCGTCGAGCCTGCATCGCCAGCTGCGAGGGCGTACGCGGAGCTGCTGACGCCGATCCCCGCGCAGGCCGCGCCCGTCGAGTCGCAGCGCTGCCAGGCATAGCCGTAAGAGAGCGGGGCTGTCCCGCTCCAGCTCCCGCTGCTCGCCGTCAGGCTCTGACCAACCTGTGCGGTCCCAGCCGGTGCGGCGATCGAGCCGCTCAGGCTCGGCTTCGTCGCGGTGACCGTGGTGTTCGAGACGGTCGCCGTCGCGGACCAGGTCCCGGTGCGGCCGTTGGCCGCCGTTGCGACGAGCGCGAATGTGTGCTGGCCGTTGGCGAGCTTGGTCGTGTCGACGGAGGTCGCATACGGCGCCGCGGTCGCGGTCGCAATCGTGTTCCCGTCGACGGAGAAGGTGACCGTGCGGACGCTTCCCGTGGCGCTGATGGTGGCGGTCCACGCGACCGTTCCGGAGACTGTCGATCCTGACGCGATGCTCGACGCGACGGAGATCTGGGTGCCACCTGCGGCGGCGGTGGTGGTCAAGAGCACGATGATCAGAACAAGCGGCAGTACGGCGATGCGGCGATAATCCATTGGGCGGACCCCTCATAAGTCGAATGCAGGCAACTAGGCAACTGGTGCTCGCATCGGGCGCCGTCCGGGGTATGTCCACCCCTCGATCGGGGGGTGGAACCTCACGGGGTAGGTCGAATCACCAGAAAGGGCTATGAAATTCTGAAACGGGGTACCGCAAACGGGGGACGCCGCGCGTACCGGGCGCGCGCCGGCGACGAATCTGCGGCCGGATGCTGAGCGTCGGTCTCCTCGCGCTGAACGCGGCCGGTGGGTCGGGTGTGCCCCGCTACACGGCGACGCTGGCGCGCTCTCTCGCGGACGTGGCGCCCGAGGACCCCGGGCTCGAGCTGCGGCTCGTGACGACCCCGGCGGGCGCCGAG
>JAWVDX010000366.1:0-2537 GCA_033857015.1 Gaiellaceae bacterium | reverse complement strand
CTCAGCGTCGACGCACCGCTCCGCGCCGAGCTGGAGAGCCGCCTGGCCGCACTCGGCTTCGCCGCGCCGCTGGGCGACGCGTTGCGCGCCTGGGCCGGCGCGGAGAATCTCGAGGAGCGCCTCGACGGGACAGAGGAAGTCGATCCCGTGCTGCTGGACGCTCTGCGCGAATCGGCTCCGTAGGCTAGAGCGCGTCGCGGTCGCCGGGCAGGCGGTGCCCCGCGGCACGCTCGCGCAGCGCAGGCACGGGATCCGCCTCGGGCCGCGCGACGAGCAGCGTTGCTCCGTAGCCGTCCGTTCCGGCCAGGGCCTCGACGAGCAGCTGCAACCCGAGCCCGAGCGCGAACGCCTTGTGGGCCTGCGGGCCGCCGAAGGGGACGAGGTCGTCCGCTGTCGCGCGTCCCGCGAGGACGTCGCCGTAGGTCGCCTTCGCCATCGAGACGTCGCTGACGATGGGCGGGCCGTCCGAGCTGGGGATCGCGATCGAGAGCGGGATCGTCCCGATGAGCGGCTCGCCGCCCTCCGGGTGCGGCAGCCGCGGCGGTGAGGTCGCGGTCAGCACGGCGACGAGGCCCGCCTCGGCGAGGCGCCGCGTCCAGTAGCCGAGGTGGCCGGTCGGGAAGCAGCGGCTCGCGACGACGAGCCGGCTGCGCTCCGGCGGGTCGGCGAGCTGCGCCGTCACGATCGCCTCGAGGACGAGGTAGCCGAGCGCGCCCGCGCCGTCCCAGCGCTCGAATGCGGGCTCCTGCGTCCGGCGCGGCTGGGCGCGCGGGTCGAGGTCGGGGAGCGTCGCGAGCCAGTCGATGCGCGTCAGCCCGTGTCCGGTGCGGCCCTGGCGCTCGGCGTCCTCGAAGTGCGCCGCGAGGATCTGCGCCTGCTCCGGCGCGAAGCCAAGCGCCTCGATCCGCTCCTGCGCCTCGCTCAAGAGACCAGCGGCAGCGACTTGACGAAGCCCCCGGGCTGGATCTTGCGCAGCGCGGCGACGCGGTCGGCGATCGCCTGGATGGTCTGCGCCGACTCCGACTCGGGGTCGGCCGAGACGAGCGGCTCGCCCGCGTCGCCCTGCTCGCGGATGCGCGGGTCGAGTGGCACCTGGCCGAGGAGCGGGACGCCGAGCCGCTCCGCCAGGGCGTTCCCGCCCCCGGAGCCGAACACCTCGAGGCCGTCGGCCATCGCGGACATGTTCTCGACGACGCCGATGAGCCGCATCCCGGTCGTGTTCGCCATCATCGCGGCGCGGATCGCCACCTCCTGCGCGAGCGGTTGCGGCGTCGTCACGACGACCACCTCCGCGCGCGGGAGCATCTGGCCGAGCGAGATCGCGACGTCCCCGGTGCCCGGGGGCATGTCCACGACGAGCGTGTCCAGCTCGCCCCAGTGCACGTCCTTCAGGAACTGCTCGAGCGCGCGGTGCAGCATCGGGCCGCGCCACATGATCGGCTTGTTCTCGTCCAGGAAGAAGCCGATCGACATCAGCTTCAGCCCGTGCTTCACGGGCGGGACGATCATCTTGTCGATCACGATCGGCTTCTCCGTCGCGGCCAGCATGTGCGGGATCGAGAAGCCGTAGACGTCCGCGTCGAGGAGGCCGACCTGCTCGCCGCGCGCGACGAGGGCTGCCGCGATGTTCGTCGTCAGGGTGGACTTGCCGACGCCGCCCTTGCCGGAGCAGATCGCGAGCACGCGCGTGCGCGCATCGAGCGAGAGACCTTCCCCGCGCGGCTCGACGCCGCCGCGGAGCTTCGTCGTGAGGGTGGAGCGCTCCTCCGGCGTCATCACGTCGAACGCGAGCGCGACCGATTCGACGCCGGGGAGGCCGCCGACATGCTGGCGGACCTGATCCTCGAAGCTGTTGCGCAGCGGGCAGCCCGCAACGGTGAGTGCGATCGTCACGCCGACGCGCCCACCGTCGATCTCGATCGCCCGCACCATGTCCAGCTCGGTGACAGGCTTGCGCAGCTCCGGGTCGATGACGTTCGAGAGCGCTTCGAGGATGGCTTCGCGGTCAGGTTCCACGGGAGGAGCGTACCCCTCGTCCACCCCGTCGGCCTGCGCCAAGCGTGCCTCTGCGACACTGCCACGATGCCCGAGGCTCCGCTCCGCCACACCGAGGAAGGACTCGTCGCCGACGGCGACGGGTGGTTCGTCGTGAACGCGCGCGCCGCGCGCTGGAGGAACGAAGGCCCGCTCGGCCACTACTGCAACTTCGAGGGGGAGCGCTCCTTCCCCCAGTTCGGGATAAACCTGAACGTGCTCGAGCCCGGTCAGCCGATGGCGATGTATCACCGGGAGCCCGCACAGGAGGGGTTCCTCGTCCTCTCGGGAGAGTGCGTCCTAGTCGTCGAGGGCGCGGAGCGTCGACTCGTCCAGTGGGACTTCTTCCACTGCCCTCCCGAGACCGACCACGTCATCGTCGGCGCCGGAGCGGGGGCGGTCGTGCTCGCCGTCGGCGCGCGCGGGCCCGAGCTCGACGGCACCGTCTACCCGGTCAGTGAGGTGGCCGCCCGGCAAGGGGCGAGCGTCGAGCGCGAGACGAC